>DATLTH010000468.1:0-2808 GCA_035533695.1 Allostellaceae bacterium
CTCGGCCGATCCGGCCGGCCGGGTCGATGCCTCGCCGAAAGGCGACATGCCGGGCTTCGTCCAAGTGCTCGACGACGAAACCCTGCTGATCCCCGACCGGCTCGGCAACAACCGGGTCGATACGATCGGCAATCTCTTGGCCTGCCCCGGCGTGGGCCTCATCTTCTTTGTGCCGGGGCTGCGCGAGACCTTGCGGGTCAACGGCCGCGCGCAGATCACCACCGACCCGGCGTTGCTTGAAATGTGCTCGGTCAATGGCAAGGCGCCGCGCAGCGGCATTCTGGTGAATGCCGAAGAAGTCTATTTCCATTGCGGCAAGGCATTGATCCGCTCCGATCTGTGGAACCCCGAAAAGCGGGTCGCGCAATCGGATTTCCCCTCGCTCGGCCGCATCATTACCGAGCAGATCGGCGAAGGCTCGGTCGAGGCGGCCGAGCGCTACACCGAAGAAAGCTACCGCACCCGGCTTTACTGAGCGAATCGCTCGGCGCCGCGTGCGCTGAGGGTTCAGGCGCGGCGTTCGCGCTTGCGCTCCTCCGCTTCGGCCTTGTTGAGGATGCGGCGTGCGTCCCGGAACGCGGCGACCGAGGCTGCCGTATCGCCCCGCTGGCGGTAGAGGTGGCTGAGTTCGATCTCGACATAGGCGACGCGCGGCGTGTCCCGTCCGGCGCCGTGATCGAGGACCGCGATTGCCGCGACGAACGCCCGATGCGCCTCCTCGCCGCGGTGCAACGCCTCGTAAGCGAGGCCGAGGTCGTGCAGATCGTCGGCGATGAACGGATGGGTCGGGCCGAGACGCTGCTGATCGATCGCAGTAGCCTCTTCGAGCGGCGGCAGCGCTTTCTTGGCGCGGCCGGCGCGCAGATACAGATTGCCGAGCTGCGACAGGCTCCGCGCGGTGTCGGCCGCATCGGCGCCGCGTTGCTCGCGGTCCCGGCTGACCGCCTCGTTCAGCACGCGCTCGGCCTCGTCGAACCGCTCTTCCGCGGTCAGCACCGCACCGAGGGTGCGCAGCGCTTCGGCGGAGCGGCCAGGTGCGGCAGCCTGTGCGGCGGCGACCGCATGGCGCGCCCAACGCTCGGCGGGGTTTAGTTTGCCGCGCGCCAGAGTGATGCGCGCGAGACCCGCATCGATCATCGCCACTGCCCGCTGATTGGCGCTGTCCCGGTCCTTCAGCAACCCGTGGGCGATGATCAGCAGCGGCTCGGCGTCGAGATAGCGGCGGCGGTCGATGTCGAGCATGGCGAGCGCGGCCATCGCCTCGGCGGCTTCCAGCGAGTCGGCACCGAACGTGGCGATCGCGATATCGAGCGCACGCCGGCGCAACATCGCTGCGTCGCCGAGCGCGCCGTCGCGCTGGTGCGCTTGGGCGAGCTGTGCGATGACCGGCAGCAATCGGGGGCTGGCGGCACCGTTTTGCGCCTCGGCTGCGGCAAGCGCCTGCCCGAGGCGCGCCGCCGCATCCTCCGCGGCGTGGCCTCGCGGTATCGGGGCGATCGCAAACGCCATAGCGCAGGCGCCGATCAGCCCGATGGCTCTGCACAGCCCGATCACTTCGCCGCCATTGGCAACCCCGTCGTCGCGGCGCATAGCGATAGCGGCAAAACCGGCATTCGGTCCAGGCTTGACGCTCGGCGTTTTGCGCCCGAGGGTTGCCGTCACGACTGGAAGGCGAAGGAGCGCGCCATGAGCCAAGGCGAACAGGCGGTCAAGGCCGAATTGTTTCGCGCGATGCATCGCGGGCCGCATCTGCTGCTGCTGCCCAACGCGTGGGATGCGATCAGCGCCCGGATCGTCGTCGAGGCCGGGTTTCCGGCGATTGCGACGACCAGCGGCGGGGTCGCCTGGGCGCTCGGCTATCCCGATGGCGAAGCGGCGCCGTGGGACGAGGTTGTTGCCGCCACCGCGCGCATCGCCCGGGCGGTCGCGACGCCGGTCACCGCCGATATCGAAACCGGCTACGGCAACACTCCGGAGGCGGTCGGCCAGGCGATCGGCGACATCATCCGCGCCGGCGTCGTCGGCGTGAACCTCGAGGACGGGTTGCGCAATGCCGCGGCGCCGATCCGCACTCTGGAGGATGCGGCGGCGCGCATCCGGGCGGCGCGCGAGGCGGCGAATGCCGCCGGCGTGCCGATCGTCATCAACGCCCGCACCGATGTCTACATCAAGAACATCGGCGACGAGGCAAGCCGGTTCGACGAGGCGGTGGCGCGCGGCCGGGCCTATCTCGCCGCCGGCGCCGACTGCTTCTATCCGATCTCATTGCGCGACAGCGAGACGATGGGGCGATTGGTCAAGGCGCTGCAGGCGCCGATCAACATCAACGTGCGCGCCGGATTGCCGAACGTCGCCGAGTTGGAGGCGCTCGGCATTGCGCGGGCCAGCACTGCGACCGCGTTGCCGTTGATGGCGATGGGCCTGGTGCGGCAAGCGGTCGAACGGTTGCGCGCGACCCACCGGTTCGACGCGGTCAATCCGGCGATGACCCACGCCGAGGCTCAGCAGCTGTTTGCCGAGTGACCGGCTTGATCCGCGGCGTGGCCGGCCGCCGCGACCGCAGACCCAACGGCGGCGCAGCATCGACGAGAGCGCGAGCGTCGCTGGCGCGATAACTCGGCTTGGCCCGGCAATCCCCAAAGGTCAGCGGGGCCGCGCTGGGCGAATCGACGCCCGAAGAAAATCTCAATTCCGTGCCACGATCTTCGCGGAAATAGTTCTCATCGATCTTTTTGATCTCGTAGGTTTCTGAGACGACGATTCCTACTTCACGATCGACCATCATTCGGGCGAGTTGAATACCGTCGA
>DATLTH010000469.1:0-2693 GCA_035533695.1 Allostellaceae bacterium
GCGACCAGCGGCGCCGACAGAAATCTCCCGGCCGCGAGCCGCTCATGCCGCATGTCCACCAGCGCGATCTGCGGCAGGCTCGCGTCGGCGTGGCGGCGCGGCAGGTGCACCCGCTGATAGCGCCCGCGGGCGATGTTGATAACGGTCTCCAGCGACGGGGTCGCCGACACCAGCACGATCGGGATCCGGGCGAGCGAAGCACGCAACACCGCCATGTCGCGCGCCTGGTAGCAGACGCCGTCTTCCTGCTTGTAGGAGGAGTCGTGTTCCTCGTCGACGACGATCAGGCCGAGGTCGGCGAACGGCAGAAACAACGCCGAGCGCGCCCCGACGACGACGCGCGCCTGGCCCCCGGCGACCGCGCGCCAGGTGTCGCGCCGCGCGCTCTCCTTCACGTCGGAATGCCACTGCGCCGGCTCGACCCCGAAACGCCGCCGGAAGCGGTCGAGCCATTGGGCGCCGAGCGCGATCTCGGGCAGCAGCACCAGCACCTGACGCCCTGCCGTGAGCGACGCCGCCATCGCCGCGAAATAGGTCTCCGTCTTGCCCGAACCGGTGACGCCGTCGAGCACCGTCACCGTGAAGCCGCCGCCGGCGCGCTCGACGAGGCGGCCTGCCGCCCTGTCCTGATCGGACGACAGAATCGGCCCCGGTGCGTCCCACGCGCCGCGCGGCGGCGCCTCGGCGGGCAGCAGCCTTTCCTCGACATAGCCGGGGGCGATCAGCCCGCGCACCACGCTCGTGCCGCAACCGGCCCGCCGTGCCGCTTCGGCGGGCGGGCACGCGCCGCCCTCGCGCAATGCTGCAAGCACCCGCCGGCGCGCCGCGGTCAGCTGTCTTGGCGCAGGCGATTCGGCGAGCGCGGCGAGGCCCGCCTCGGTGATGGCGCAGACCCGCCGCGGCGCCGCCGGCAGCAGCGCCTCCTCGACGCTCATCACCATGCGCAAGACCATTCCCGGCGCGGCGAGCGTATAAGCGGCGACCCGCTCGACAAAATGGCGCAGCTCCGGGCGCACCGGCGGCGCCGGCAAGACCTCGATGACCGGCTTCAACCGCTCGACCGGCAAATCGCGGCCCGCCTCGCCCTCCCAGACAACCCCGATCACCCGGCGCGGCCCGAGCGTCACCCGCCCGAAACTCCCCGGCGCAGGCGCCGCGACGCCCTGCGGCACCAGGTAGTCGAGGGGCGCCGGTAACGGCAGCGGCAGCATCACCCGCACCGCGGCGACGGAAGCGGGCTGGCCAATCGTCTCGGCTGCCTCCCCGGCGCAGTTGGCACGGCTATCGGGCATCGCTACACTGACCCTCGGACCGGCGTATCGCGATGACGCTGCACAAGGACGATCGCCGGCCAGGGTTCAGGCGTCAGGTATTGCTGGATGATCACCCGCTGCTCCGCTCTGCACAAGCAACGCCCGGCGCCTGGCGCCGCGGCGAGGTAGCGGCGCCGTGGTCGATCGTCCGCGCGACAAGCCCCAACCCCAGGCCGAGCGCGCCGCGGCGCCGGCGCCCCCGCTGCCGGGAGAGATCGGCGGCCGCGATGTCGTCGCCTATCTGCGCCGGCATCCCGATTTTCTCGATCGCCACCCCGAGGCGCTTCGCCTGCTGCGCGCGCCGAGCCGCGAGGTTGGCGATCATGTTCTCGATTTCCAGCATTTTCAGATCGAGCGCCTGCGCCTCGACCTGGCGCGCGTCAATCTCGAGCACCGCACCCTGATCGCCGCCAGCCGCGGCAATCTGGCAAGCCAGGGGCGGGTGCACAAGGCCGTCCTCGCCGTCCTGACCGCCGCCAGCTTCGAGCAGCTGCTGCAGACCGTAACGACCGACCTCGCGGTGCTGCTCGACGTCGATGTCGTGACGATCGGCGTCGAAAACGCGGCGGTGCCGTCCGGCCGGCTCAGCGTGCACGGGATTCGCCTGTTGAAGGCCGGCGCGATCGACGCGCTGCTCGGCGCCGAACGCACCGTTCTTTTGCACACCGACGCACCGGGCGATCCAGCGCTGTTCGGCGCCGCCGCCAGCCTGGTGCGGTCGCAGGCGTTGCTGCGCCTTGGCTTTGGTCGTGGCGCCCCGCTCGGCCTCTTGTGCGTCGGCACCCGCCAACCGGGACGCTTTCATCCCGGGCTCGGCACCGAGACGTTGGCCTTCCTCGCCCGGGTCATCGCCATCGCCATCGCGCAATGGCTGACCCCGCGAGGGTGAGGCCGGGCGCCCGGGACAAGCCGTTCCCCGCGCTGCCTGAGCCGATCGCGCTGGCGCGGTTTGCCGCCACCGAGGATTTGCGGGCGGCGATTGCGTCATGGATCGCGTGGCTCGGCGGCGAGCGGCGGGCTTCCGCGCACACCATCGCCGCCTATGGCCGCGATCTCGCGTTCTTTCTCGATTTCCTGACCGGGCACCTCGGCGAGACGCCGAGCCTCGCCAGCCTCGACCGGCTGCTCCCCGCCGATTTCCGCGCCTATCTGGCCTATCGCGCGGCGCGGGTCGAGCGCGCCTCGATCGCTCGCGGCCTGTCGGTGGTGCGCGGCTTCATGCGCTTTCTCGAACGCCGAGGCCTCGCGTCGAACGCGGCATTGCTGGTATTGCGCGCGCCGAAATTGCCGCACAGCATCCCGAAAGCGCTGTCGGTTGCCGACGCCGCCGAGATCATCGAGGCCCCTGCCGAAATGGCGACGAGCGCCTGGCAGGCCAAG
>DATLTH010000470.1:0-4555 GCA_035533695.1 Allostellaceae bacterium
AAGCCCCTCTCCCGCCCCGCGGGAGTGGGTGGCTCGCCCCGGCCGGGGCGCGCCGGGTGAGGGTGCCTGCACCGGGTTGTGCTGATCGCCCCCTCACCCCCTCTCCCCCGATGGGGGAGAGGGGGTGTTTGTGGGCGCTGCGTGCGCCAGAAACAGAAAAGGCTAGTTTGGCCGATGGCTGTCGAGATCCCCTATCGCCGCGACATCGTCTTCGAGTACGGCAGGCTCGAACCGGTGGCGCCCGGCATCCGCCGGATCGTCGCGCGCAACCCAGGCCCCTTCACCTTCAAGGGCACCGGCACCTACGTCGTCGGCGAGGGCGAGGTCGCGGTCATCGACCCCGGTCCCGACCTTGCCGAGCATGTCGCGGCATTGCGGGCGAGCCTCGCCGGCGAACAGGTGACGCACATCCTCGTCACCCACACGCACCGCGACCATTCGCCGGCGGCGAAGGCGCTCAAGGAAGCGACCGGCGCGCCGACCTACGGGTTCGGGCCGCATGCCGGAGGGCGCCGTGGCGAGGCCGGCAGCGAGGAGGGCGGCGACTGGGATTTCACCCCCGAATTTGTGGTCCATGACGGCGACGAGATCGCCGGCGCCAAGTGGCGAATCGAGGCGGTACACACGCCCGGCCACACCTCGAACCATCTGTGCTTCGCCCTGCCCGATGCCGGAGTTTTGTTCAGCGGCGACCACGTGATGGGCTGGTCGACCAGCGTGATCGCGCCGCCCGACGGCGACATGGCGGCCTATATGGCCTCGCTCGACAAGTTGCTGGCGCGCCCTGACCAGGTCTACTGGCCGACCCATGGCCCGGCGATCACCGAGCCCGCGCGGCATGTCCGCGCCTTCATCGCACATCGCCGAGAGCGCGAGGCCGGCATCGTCGATTGTCTCAAATCCGGCGTCGAAACGGTCGATTCGCTGGTCGAGCGGCTCTATGTCGGCCTCAACCCGGCGTTGCGCCCGGCTGCCGCCCGTTCGGTACTGGCTCATCTGATCGACCTGATCGCCCGCAACATCGTTGCGGCCGACGGGCCGGCGACCGTTGCGGCCCATTATCGCCTGCGCCATGGCGCCCGGCGCGGCTAGCGACTCGGCCGGTGCGGCGGATGCGCGGCTTTAGCGCAAAAACGACGCACAGCGTTAACATCGGCACGGATATCCAACTCACCGCTTTAGTCGCCCGCGCAGAAGTGCTATGTCCACCCGATCATTGCGTCGTTTCGTCCCAACTCAGGAGAGGGTCGTGGTAAAGCTAGGTCAACCACTGTTCGTCGTTTCCGCCTTGGCGCTGCTTGCCGCGTGCGCTCCCACGCCACCGCCTCCCGCTCCCGAGCCTCCGCCGCCGATGGCGGCTCCCGCGCCGCCGCCCGAAGCGCCGTATATCGCGCCGAGCACCGCGCCGGAGCATCATGTCCATCACGTCGTCCGGCATCATCGCAGGCGCAAGCACGTCGTGCACCACCATCATCATGTCGTGCATCACCATGTGGTGCATCATCATCACCACAAGCCCGCGCCAGAGCAGGCTGCGCCCGGCGCGATGCCGCCGGCCGCCGCTCCGGAACCGGCCGCCCCGCCGCCATCGTCGACCACCCCCTACAAGAAGGGGCAGTGACGTAGGATCGCCAAACCGGCAAGTTGCGAGGGGGGCCTGAGGCCCCCCGAGCGACCCCGGATCGGCGCCGTTCCGCGTCAGTCGAGGTGGCGCAGGTATTGCGCGACGAAGTCACACTCGACAAGGCGGGTATAGGCCTCGCTAAGACGTTGCGTGACCGGTCCCGGTAAGGGACCGGGCAGCGCGCGGCCGCCGATGCTGCGCACCGGGCAGATGCACAGGCTGGTCGAGGTCATGAAGATCTCGTCGGCGGTCGCGGTGTCGAACAAGTCGAGATCGGCCTCACGGCAGAGGATGCCGAGTTCGCCGCACAGCGCGATGACCGTTTCGCGGCTGACGCCGGGCAATACCCAGCGTTCCTGCGGCGTCATCACCCTGCCGTCGCGCACGACAAAGATGTTGCTGCCGATGCCCTCGGCGAGATGGCCCTGGGCGTCGAGCAGAACCGACCACGCCTCCTTGTCCTGCGCCTTCGCCTCGAGATCGGCGGTGATCAGGTTGAGATAGTTGTGCGTCTTGGCGCGCGGGCTGAGCATGTCCGGCGCCACCCGCCGCGTCGGCGGCACGACGATGTCGATGCCGTCGCGGAAGAGGCGCGCCCGCGCCTTCAGCGGCAACGGGATGCACTCGACGATGACATTGGGACCGGTATGTTCCCAGCCCTCGTCGCCGACCGCGTCGACCCCGCGCGAGACCCTTTGGCCGAGCCAGAAATCGGTGTCGGGGGTGAGGAAATGGCGGTTGCGTTCGAGCACCTCTTCGCTGACACGCACGATCTCGGCAGGGGCGAGGCCGGGATCGATGCGCAGATAGCGCAATGAGCGGTAGAACCGGTCGATGTGCTCGTGCAATTTGAACGGCCTGCCGTGAAACGTGCGCGTCATGTCGAAGGCGGCGTCGCCGTATTTGAAGCCGCGGTCGCGGAACGGCAATACAACCTCGCGCTCCGGCACGATCTTCCCGTTGAAGTAGGCGACGCGGTGGTTGGCGCGGGCTTCGGTCATTCATAGCTCCATCGCACAAGCCCCTCGCCCGCATCGCGGGAGAGGGTTGCGGTCGCGACAGCGACCGCCGGGTGAGGGCCAGCGAGGCGAGTGCGGCGTCTGCCCCCTCACCCCAACCCTCTCCCCCGGTTGGGGAGAGGGGGTTTTAGGTGAACAGCGGCGCCCGCGTGTCGGCGAATTCCTGGACCGCGGCGACCAGTTTGTCGGCATCGGCTTCGTCGAGGGCGATCGACAAGGCCATCATGCCGCGCTTGGCGAACCACACGCCGCGCGCCAGCAGGTCGAAATAGAACAGGTCGAGGAGGCCGGCATCACCCTTGGCCGCGTCGGCCTCGCTGCGGATCGGCCGATCGGTCATGTGCACCCCGATCATCGAGCCGATGCCGGTGAACTGCATCGCCAGCCGGCTCCGCGAAGCAACCGCATTGAGCCGCTCGCGCAACCTGTCGCCGAAGGCGTTGAGGACGCGAGCGCGCTCGGGCGTATACACCTCGACGAGGCCGACATAGCCGGCGTTCATCGTCAGGACGTTGTTGTTGAAGGTGCCGGCGTGCTGGAAGCCGTCGGCCCGGCGCGGGTCGAACCATTCCATCAGCTCGGCCTTGCCGCCGAACGCGCCGAAACTCATGCCGCCGCCGACATATTTTCCCAATGTCGTCATGTCGGGGAGGATGCCGTGCGCCTCCTGCAAGCCGCCCGGCGCGAGGCGCGAGGTCATCACCTCGTCGAAGATCAAGACGGCGCCGGTCTCGCTCGCCAATTCCCGCAGCGCGGCGAGAAATTCGCGGCTCGCCGGGATGCAGCCGCTGCCGCCGAGCATCGGCTCGACGAGGATCGCGGCAAGATCGCCGCAGTGCGGCGCGACCAGCGCCTGGGTGCCGGCGATGTCGTTGTACTCGGCGACCAGGAACGCGAAGGGCGCGTTGACCTTGCTGCCGTGCCCGCGGAAATAGAACACGCCGCCGTGATAACCGCCCTTGAACACCAGCACCTTGTCGCGGCCGGTCAGGGCGCGCGCGAGGCTCACCGCCATCAGATTGGCTTCGGTACCGCTGTTGGTGAAGCGCACCAGGTCGATCGACGGGAAGCGGTCGCAGATCGCCCGGGCAAAGCGCGCCTCGGCCGGACCCTGCGCGCCCATGTTCCAGCCGTTGTCGAGCGCCTGGTCGAGGGCGCGGCGGATCGCCGGGTGGGAATGGCCGTAAAGCCCGGCGGTGAACTCGCTGAGGAAATCGACATACTCGTGGCCGTCGGCGTCCCACAGATGCGCCCCCTCGCCTTTCACCATCGTCAGCGGGAACGGCTCGGCGAAGATCGAATGGCGGGTGTTGCCGCCGGGCATCGCGCGGCACGCCTCCTCATACTGCGCCAGGCTTGTCGGATTGCGGGCGCGGTAATGCTCCTGCGCCTCGGCCAAGGATGCCGCGAGGTCGCTGTTGAGAGGATGGGTCGGGCTCATCGGGCGTCCCCTGATTACCCCGGATAGGCGCGGCGGCCGGCGTCGCGCAGCCAGAGGCGGACGAGGTGGCGGCGGCGCTCGGGCTCGGGGAAATCCGCGAACTCGGTGCGGGCGTGCCCGAGGACGCGGTTGTCGACGAATTGCAGTTGGCCCGGTTCGAGGTCGAAATCGGCGGACAGCGAGTCGTCGTCGAAGACATCGAGCATTGCCGCAAGCGCGTCGGCGCCTTCGTTGTCCACAGGTTCGCCGCGCAATGCGTAGCCGCCGCGGATCTGGTGGGCGCTGAAGCGGGCGTGCAATTCCTCATCTGCTGTAAAGACCGGGGCGGCGAAGACCGACGCCTCGCCGGCGTGGAATTCGCGCTGGCGGTCGAACCAGAACGGCCGGTAGAGCCGCGCCAGGCATTCCGGATGGCGCGCCAGCAGCGCGTTGTAGAGGGTGTGAAAGCTCGCCGCCCGGCTGTGGCCGCCT
>DATLTH010000471.1:0-4849 GCA_035533695.1 Allostellaceae bacterium
TCGGTGGTGATGTCGCCGGCCACCGCCGTCACCGTGGCGCCCGTTTCGCGGCGAATATCGGCCGCGGTCTCTTCCAATGTCTCGGCGGTGCGGGCGGTGATCGTCACCGCGACGCCGGCCCGCGCCAGCGCCGTCGCGCAGGCCCGGCCAAGCCCCTTGCTTGCCGCGCAGACGATCGCCCGGCGGCCGGCGATACCCAGATCCAGCATTTGTCGATCCCCTTATATTGTCGCTTGCGTTAGCGCTCCGGACCGCCGTTATAGCGGAGTTGCCGGGGCGCGGCACGCCTCGCGCACCTTGGGCGCCCGGTGGGCGGCACGGTGGGCGGCACGGTGGGCGCACAGGCAGCCGGTTGCGACGATTTTGCAGGGCTGCCAAGCGTCGAGTTTGCTTGCCGCAAATCGCGAACCTTGAGAGATTGCGAGCGATTATCAATTGCAGATGTTCACACACGCAAAAAAATGCATCGGCTCGTCGTCATCGCCTTGCTCATGGTTTGCGCCGTTCCGGCCGCCGCTGTTGCCCAGGTGCCGGCGATCGCGCTGAGCATCCGCGACCATCAGTTCGTGCCGGCCGAGGTGGCGGTGCCGACCGGCGCCAAGGTCGAGCTGATCGTGCGCAACGAGCAGGCGGTGCCGGCGGAATTCGAAAGCACATCGTTGCACCGCGAGAAAATCGTGACGGCGGGGAGTGCGGTCAGCGTCTATGTCGGCCCGCTGGATCCCGGCCGCTACGAGTTTTTTGACGACTTCTATCCCGCGAGCCGCGGCTTCGTGGTAGTCAGGTAGCCGATATGTTGGCGACGGCGATCATCGTATTCCGCGAAGTGCTCGAGGCGGCGCTGATCATCGGCATCGTGCTCGCGGCGAGCCAGGGCGTGGCGCGGCGCGGCCTTTGGGTCGCCGGCGGCATCGCCGGCGGAATTCTGGGCGCGGCGGCGGTTGCCGCCGGCGCCGACGCGATCGCGGCGGCGGTAGAAGGGATCGGCCAGGAGGTCTTCAACGCCACGATCCTGCTGGCCGCGGTCGGGATGCTCGGCTGGCACAATATCTGGATGACGCGGCACGGCCGCGAACTGACGCTTGCCGCCAACCGGCTGGGCGCCGCGGTGCGCGCCGGCACAAGGCCGCTATGGGCGCTCGCTGCCGTCGTCGGGCTGGCCGTCTTGCGCGAAGGATCGGAGGTCGTCCTGTTCCTCTATGGCATCGCCGCCGCCGGTGGCGGCGGTCCCGTGGCGATGGCGATCGGCGGTGCGCTCGGCCTCGCCGCGGGCGTCGCGGCGGGCGCGACGCTGTATCTCGGCCTGGTGCGCATCCCGATGCGCCACCTGTTTGCCGTGACAAGCTGGCTCGTATTGCTGCTCGCCGCCGGGATGGCCTCGCAGGCCGCCGCCTTTCTGATGCAAGCCGACCTGTTACCGCCGCTCGGCGCGAATTTGTGGAACACCTCGTTCGTGCTGACCGACCAGAGCCTCGTCGGCCGCGTTCTGCACACGCTGATCGGCTATACCGCTCAGCCCGCCGGCATCCAGCTGGTCTTCTACGTGGCGACATTGCTGGTCATCGGCAGCCTGATGCGACTGACCGGCAGCGGCCGGACGGCACGCTCGCCGCGCACGCCCTCCCCCGATCCCCGACTCCAGCCCGGCGAATAGAGCCTGGCGCCTACCGACTACGGAGGCGAACAATCATGATGGATTTTCGACTGCACATGCGACGCATTCGCGTCATGGTGGCGGCCGCGGTGGTCGGGAGCGGGTGGGCGATGCCGGCTGGCGCGGAAGATCTAAAGATACGCAGCCCGATCATTGACAGCCAGGAACTCGAGTTCGAGAACAATTTCACGATCGGCCGCAGCAAAAATGCGGTTTCGGAGTTCGAATACGGCTTCAACGATTGGCTGAAGCTCGGGGTCGAAGGCGAGCTCGCCGCCGATCCAGGTCACGGATTTCACTACGACGCGGCGGCGGTGGAAAGTTATCTTCAGCTGACGCCGCAGGGTAAATATTGGGCGGATATCGGAATGTTCGCCGAGTATGAGAACACTGCCCGCCAGGGCGACCCGCGCTCGCTCACGGTCGGGCCGCTGGTGCAAAAGGAGGTGCAGCTCTTCGGCGTCGACACCGTCGACACCGTCAACGCATTGTTCACCAAGGAAATGGGCGCGTGGAGCGTCGGTCCGCCCAGGCTGCAGCTCGCCGCCCAATCCCGCGTCCGCCTCAACCCATACTTCCAGCCCGGGATCGAATATTATGGAAGCCGCAGCCTCGGCGCGCATGGCGCTGAGCCGGAGCACCGCATCGGCCCCATGTTTGCCGGGCGCGTCGGGTTTCGCGAACTCGGCATCAACGCTCCCGGCGGGATCAAGTACGATGCGGCGTATCTGCGCGGCCTCAACCACGCGACCGACCCGAGCACGTTCCGGGTCAGGGCGGAGTTCGAATTTCCGTTGTGACGCGGTCGATCCCCACCCGCTACGGCGCCATCGTGATATACAGAGGATGCACAGACCGGTGGCGGTGTAAATTTATAAGGTAATTCAGTAGCATGCCCGCATACCAATACATCTACGTGATGAAGGGGTTGGGCAAGAGCTATCCCGGCGGCCGCGAGGTGCTGCGGGATATCTGGCTGTCTTTCCTCCCCGGCGCCAAGATCGGCGTCCTGGGCCTCAACGGCGCCGGCAAGTCGACGCTGTTGCGCATCATGGCCGGGGCGGAGCGCGAATTCTCCGGCGAAGCGTGGGCCGCCGAGGGCGCCCGCGTTGGCTTTCTGCCGCAGGAGCCGGCGCTCGATCCCGACAAGGATGTCGCCGGCAACATCGTCGAGGGGCTGGCCGAAACCAGGGCTTTGCTCGACCGCTTCGAAGCGGTCAATGCCCGCTTTGCCGAGGAATTGTCGCCCGAGGAAATGGACGCCCTCATTGCCGAACAGGGCGAATTGCAGGAAAAGATCGACCAGGCCGACGCCTGGGAACTCGACCGCACGATCGAGATCGCGATGGACGCGCTGCGCTGCCCGCCGGGCGAAGCGTCGGTCGCGACATTGTCGGGCGGCGAGCGGCGGCGCGTCGCGCTGTGCCGGCTATTGTTGCAGCGCCCGGACCTGCTGCTACTCGACGAGCCGACCAACCACCTCGACGCCGAGTCGGTCGCCTGGCTGCAGCGTTTTTTGAAGGACTATCCCGGCACTGTCGTCACCGTCACCCACGACCGCTATTTCCTCGACGAAGTGGCGGGCTGGATCCTCGAACTCGACCGCGGCCACGGCATCCCGTTCGAGGGCAATTATACCGGCTGGCTCGAGCAGAAGCAGGCCCGCCTCGCGCAGGAAGGACGCCAGGAGGAGGCGCGGCGGCGCACCCTGGAGCGCGAGCTCGAATGGGTGAGGGCGAGCCCGCGGGCTCGCCAGGCGAAGAGCAAGGCGCGCGTCTCGGCCTATGAGGCACTGGTCGCGCAGAGCCGCGAGAAGGCGCCCGAGACCGCGCAGATCGTCCTGCCGCCGGGGCCGCGGCTCGGCGACCTCGTGGTCGAGGCGGAACATGTGCGCAAGGGGTTCGGCAACCACCTGTTGATCGACGATCTGAGCTTTCGCCTGCCGCCCGGCGGCATCGTCGGCGTCATCGGGCCGAACGGCGCCGGCAAGACGACCCTCTTTCGCATGATCACCGGGCAGGAACAGCCCGATAGCGGCCATTTCCGCATCGGCGAGACCGTCAAGCCCGGCTATGTCGACCAGTCGCGCGACACGCTGATGCCGAACAGCACGGTGTGGCAGGAGATTTCGGGCGGGGCGGACGAGATCGATCTCGGGCGGCGCAAGATCGCCAGCCGCGCCTATTGCGCCCTGTTCAATTTCCGCGGCTCCGACCAGCAGAAAAAGGTCGGGCAATTGTCGGGCGGCGAGCGCAATCGCGTCCACCTCGCCAAGATGCTGAAGGAGGGCGCCAACCTCCTCTTGCTCGACGAGCCGACCAACGACCTCGACATCGACACATTGCGCGCGCTCGAAGAAGCGCTCCTCGAATACCCGGGCTGCGCCGTCATCATCACCCACGACCGCTGGTTTCTCGACCGCGTCGCGACCCACATCCTCGCCTTCGAGGGCGACAGCCAGGTCGAGTGGTTCGAGGGCAACTACGCCGATTACGAATTGGACCGCCGCCGCCGCCTCGGCGCCGAGGCCCTGCAACCGCACCGCATCAAATACAAGCCGCTGGTCCGCGCCTGACCGGCGGGGGGCCGGCGGCGAAAGCCCCTCACCCTGTCCCTCTCCCCGCAGGCGGCCGCAGGCGGGGAGAGGGAACGCGGCCCCGAGAGCGTCCTTAAATCGGCGAGGGGTTCCCGCTGTGGAAGTCAGCTCTCCCTCGCCCCGCTTGCGGAGAGAGGGCCGGGGTGAGGGGCGATTGGGCGAAGGACTTCCAGTAGCATGGATCGTGCTTTAACCTCGGCCAAACGGTCGAGATGGGAGGATACCATGCGGCTCGGAGACAAGGTTGCGCTGATCACCGGCGGGGCGTCGGGGATGGGCGCCAGCATGGCGCGGATTTTCGCCCGCGAAGGCGCCAAGGTCGTCGTCGCCGACATGCTGGCGGACGAGGGCAAGAAAATCGTCGACGAGATCACCCGGGCGAACGGCGCGGCGATCTTCCAGCGCCTCGACGTCACCAGCGAAGCGGAGTGGCAGGCCGCCATCGCCGCGACGCTCGCCGCCTACGGCCGGCTCGACATCCTGGTCAACGACGCCGGGATCAGCGGGAGTGCGGTCGAGGATCTGTTCGACAGCGCGGCGTGGGACAAGATCATGTCGATCAACGCGACCGGCACCTTCCTTGGCATGAAATACGCGAT
>DATLTH010000472.1:0-2125 GCA_035533695.1 Allostellaceae bacterium
TATCCGCTGACCGCCAGCGGCAAAATCTTAAAGCGCGAGCTGGCCGAATGGGCGCGGTCGGGGCGCATCAAGCCGGTGCCGGTGCGCTGGACCCCAGAGGCCGAAGGGGAGGGTTGAGCATGGCGATCCATATGAGCCGCATCGACCATCTGGCGCTGATCACGCTCGACCGGCCGGAGGCGCTGAACGCGCTGAGCTTCGGCCAGTTGCACGACCTCAACCGGCTGCTCGATACGGTCGCCGACAGCGATGCCCGAGCCTTGCTGGTCACCGGCGCCGGCGACCGCGCCTTCTCGGCCGGCGCCGACATCAAGGAACTGATGGGGCGCACCCTGGTCGAGCAGCGTGCCGGCGCCACGCTCGGCCACTCGGTGCTCGCCAAGCTCGACCAGTTGCCGATGCCGTCGATCGCACTCATTAACGGCTATGCCTTTGGCGGCGGGCTCGAACTGGCGCTCGCCTGCACCTTCCGCCTTGCCGCGCCGTCGGCCAGGCTCGGCTTTCCCGAGATCAAGCTCGGCCTCATTCCGGGCTACGGCGGCACGCAGCGCCTGCCGCGTCTGGTCGGCGAGGCGCGCGCCACCGAATTGATCCTGACCGGCCGCACGGTCGACGCGGCCGAAGCCGAACGGATCGGCCTCGTCAACCACATCGTCGAGGGCGACCTGATCGAGGCCGGCCAGGCGTTCGCCCGCCAGATGACCGATTTCAGCCTGCCGGTCTTATGCCTGGCGCGCGACGCGATCCGCCGCGCCCATGATCTGCCCTTGCACGACGGCCTCAAGATCGAGGCCGATCTCTCGACCCTCGCCTTCCAGACCGAAGACGCCGTCGAGGGTATGACCGCCTTCATCGAAAAGCGCAAACCGGTGTTCAAGGATGGGTGACGCGGTATGCCCCCACCCCGACCCTCCCCCGCAAGCGGGGGAGGGAGCGGATCGGGGGAGGGTTGGGGTGGGGGAGGGGGTATGGGTATCGCGATGACCGTGTTCGAGCGGCTCGACGGATTGCCGCCGCTGTCGGCGGAGGAGCGGCTGTTGCTCGACAGCGTCAAGGCATTGGCGGCGGGTGAGATCATGCCGCGCGCCGCGCAGTACGACCGCACCGCCCAATTTCCCTGGGAGAATATCAAGGCGATCAACGCGCTCGGCCTCAACGCGATGTTTGTGCCCGAGGCCTACGGCGGTGCCGGGCTTTCCTATGCCGCCTACCTCGCCTGCGTGCGCGAGATCAGTGCCGCCTGCGCGTCGACCGGCATCATCTGGGCGACCAATTTCCACGCGACGAAGCCGCTCATCGATTTCGGCACCGAGGAACAAAAGCAGCGCCTGTTGCCGCGCGTCGCCGCGGGCGCGATCGGCGCGTTGGCGATTACCGAGCCCGATGCCGGCTCGGACGCGACCGGGATGACGACCCGCTTCACCCCGGACGGCGACACCGTCGTCGTCAATGGCGGCAAGATTTTCATCAGCAATGGCGATGTCGCCGACCTCTATCTCGTGTTCGGCAAATGGTCGGAGATTTCCGGTGCGCGTGAGGCAATCTCGGCGATCGTCATCGAGAAAGGCACGCCGGGCCTCAGCGTCCTGCGCGCCGAGGACAAGCTCGGCCACCGCGCCGCCTCGACCGCGGCGCTCGCCTTCGACAATTGCCGGGTGCGGCGTGACAATTTGCTCGGCGCGCCCGGCGCCGGCCTCAAGCTGCTGCTCGCGGCGCTGAACAAGTCGCGCCCGAGTGTCGCCGCGCACGCGCTCGGCATCGCCCATGCCGCGTTTACCGATGCGGTCGCCTATATCAACGAGCGCCGCCAATCGGGCCGCCGCATCGTCGAGTTCCAGGGCATCCAGTTCCTCCTGGCCGATCTGGCGACCGACCTGGCGATGTGCGAATCCTGGCTGTGGCATGTCGCCGGCCTTGTCGACGTGGGCGCCGCCGATGTCATGCCGGGCATCGCCGTCGAAGCCTCGATGCTGAAAATGCGCGCCCCGGACCTCGCGATGCGCATCGCCGACGCGGCGGTGCAGCTGCATGGCGGCTACGGCTACATCAAGGAGTTTCGCGTCGAGCGGCTGCTGCGCGACGCCAAGATCACCCAGATCTGGGAGGGCACCAACCAGATCCACCG
>DATLTH010000473.1:0-6254 GCA_035533695.1 Allostellaceae bacterium
GTGGTGTCAAACCTTACCCCGATCGGGCCGCCTCTTGCAGCAATTCCAGCGCGAGGATCAATGCCGCGCGGCGAACCTCGCCGCGGTCTCCGGGAAAGACGCGGCGCTCGACCCGGGCCGGGCCGTCCTTGCGCGCCACCCCAAGATAGACGAGCCCGATCGGCTTTTGCGCGGTGCCGCCACCCGGGCCGGCGACGCCGGTGATCGACACCGCCAGATCGATCGGGGCATGCGCGATGGCGCCGCGGGCCATTGCCGCCGCGGTCTCGGCGCTGATCGCGCCGTATTCCGCAATCATGTCGCCCGGCACCCCGAGCAATTCCATCTTGGCGGCGTTCGAATAGGTCACAAAGCCGCGCTCCACGACATCGGATGACCCGGGAATCGCGGTCAATGCCGCGGCAACCAGCCCGCCGGTGCAGGATTCCGCCGTCGCGAGGCGCCAGCCGCGCGCCCGGCAGGCAGCCAGCACCGCTTCGGCGAGCGCCAGCGTTTCAGGGTCGAACACCGAATACTCCTTCGCCGATCAACAGCAGAGCCAGAGCGTAAAGCGCCGCCATGATATCGTCGAGCATGATGCCGGCCCCGCCCTTGACGCGGCGCTCGATACCGCGGGCCGGCGAGGGCATCGATCGCCCAGGCGCAGGACAGGGCGGCCAGCGAGGCCCACGTCCCCGGCGCCCCGGGCAGCAGCCCGACGCCCAGTCCCGTTGCGATCAGCGCCGCCGGGTGATGCAACGGCAGAGGGAGATGATCACCCGCCATCAATCAGGTCGCATTCCCGGCGAAAGCCGGGACCCATCGATCAGCTTCCCGAGCAGCTGAAAAATAGATCCCGGCTTTCGCCGGGAATGCGGTCTGAGGCTGGGCGCCATGTCTAGAGCGGCAGCCGCACGGTGGCAACGGCCTGGGCGGCGATGCCTTCGCCGCGGCCGGTGAAGCCGAGACCGTCGGTCGTCGTCGCCTTGACGCTGACCTTCGCCGGCGAAATCTCCAGAATGGCGGCGACGCGCTCGATCATCGCCGCGCGATATGGCGCGATTTTCGGGCGCTCGCAGATCACCGTCACGTCGACGGCCGCGATGTCGCCGGCTTTCTCGCGCACCAGGGCGGCGGCGTGGCGCAGGAAATGGTCCGACGACATGCCTCGCCATTGCGGGTCAGTGGGCGAGAAGTAGAGGCCGATATCGCCGGCGCCGATCGCGCCGAGCAACGCGTCGGTCAGCGCGTGCAGCCCGACATCGGCATCCGAATGGCCGACGAGGGCCGCGCCATGCGGTATGTCGATGCCGCAAATCACGACATGATCGCCACCGGCTCCAGGGGGCCCGAAGGCATGTACGTCATAGCCCTGGCCGACCCGGATGTCGCCGCGCCGCGCCGCGAGCAGCCGTTCGGCCGCGGCGAGGTCCTGCATCGTCGTCACCTTCAGATTGTCCTCGCTCCCCGCCACCACCACCGGAACGATGCCGGCCGCCTCGGCGACCGCGGCGTCGTCGGTCAGCCGGTGCCCGCAA
The DNA here is from genome assembly GCA_035533695.1 of Allostellaceae bacterium. Classification (GTDB taxonomy): domain Bacteria; phylum Pseudomonadota; class Alphaproteobacteria; order ATCC43930; family CGMCC-115725; genus DATARH01. Next base: position 1,518 of record DATLTH010000473.1, read on the forward strand.
GCGGCGCGATGCGCCGCGAGAATGGCCGGAAAGTGAAAGCCCTGCGGCGTCTGCGCCCGCCACAATTGCGAACGCTCGACGGTCTCCCGGATCAAGCCGTCCTCGACCCGCTTCACCGTGTCGCCGAGCGGCAGGCACGGGATCGCCGCCGGTGCGCGGTCGAGCGCGTCGAGCACGCGGTCGATCAGGCCAGCGTCGGGGAACGGCCGCGCACCATCGTGGATCAGCACCCGCGCGGGGTCACGCGGGACCAGCGCTTCGAGACCGAGGCGCACCGAATCCTGGCGCTCGGCGCCGCCCGTCACCGGCGTCAACACCGCGAGGCCCTGCATCGCGGCATCGAAGATCGCGCGGTCCTCGTCGCGGATCACGACCTGCACACCAGCCATGCGCGGATGGGTTGCGAACGCGCCGACGGCGTGACGCAAAATTGTCATATTGCCGAGCGGCAGGTATTGCTTGGGCAAGGCGCCGCCAAACCGGGTGCCTCGACCGGCGGCGACGATGACGGCATAAGTCGCGTTCATTGCCGTAAACTAGATCGCCGGTCCGGGACACGCCAGCCGGAAGGCGGGCCGGCCGTCAGGCGTGCGGGATCAGAGAGGAAGCAATGCCGGCGACGAGCCGCGCGCGCGGCAGCAGCATGATCGCACACCGCCGGCCGACCGTCGCCGAATGAACGGCGCGCGCCCTGAAATCATGCCCAATCGCGGCTGGATCACCTGCTCGATCATGCTCGCGACGATCATGCGCGGGCTCGACAACACGATCGCCAATGTCGCGCTGGCGCACATGCAGGGCAGCCTGTCGGCGAGCCGGGATGAGATCGCCTGGGTCTTGACCTCCTACATCGTCTCGGTGGCGATCACGATGCCGCTGACCGGCTGGCTCGCCGGCCGCCTCGGCATCAAGTACGTGTTCCTCGTGTCGGTCGTCGGCTTCACGATCGCCTCGGCCCTGTGCGGCGCCGCGACGAGCCTGCCCGAGCTTGTGGTCTTCCGGGTATTGCAGGGGATCGGCGGCGCGGCTTTGGCGCCGTTGGCGCAGGCGACGCTGATCTCGATCAACCCGCCGGAGCGGCACGGCCAGGCAATGGCGGTGTTCGGCACCGGCACCGTCCTGGGGCCGATTGCGGGTCCGGCCTTGGGCGGCTGGCTGACCGACAGTTTCGGCTGGCGCTCGATCTTTTACATCAACGTGCCGTTCGGCATCATCTCGGCCCTCGGCATCGCCTACTTCATCCGCGATAATCGCCGCGCGCATCGCGAAGGCTTCGATTTCTTCGGCTTCGCGACGCTGAGCGTGGCGATCGGCGCCTTTCAGCTGATGCTCGACCGCGGCGCGGTCGATGACTGGTTCGCCTCGACCGAGATCTGCATCGAGGCGACGATCGCCGCGCTCGCGCTCTACCTGCTCGTCGTGCACACGATGACCGCCGGCGAGCGTTCGTTCCTCAACCGCGAATTGCTGAAGAACGTCCCGTTCGTCGCCGGCACCGTGCTGCTGTTTTTCATCGGCATCACGATGAACGGCACCCTGGCCTTGTTGCCGTTGATGCTGCAGGAGCAGATGGGCTACCCGGTGCTGACCACCGGGCTGGTCACCGCGCCGCGCGGCATCGGCACGATGATCGGGATGTTTCTCGTCGGCAGGCTGATCAACCGGGTCGATGTCAAGCTGATCCTGGTCGTCGGGCTGACCCTGGTCGTTGTGGCCCTGTGGCAGATGACGCAGTTTTCGCTGCAGATGGGGCAGGGGCCGGTGATCGTTTCCGGCCTGATCCAGGGCTTCGGCTTCGGCTGTACCGCCGTACCGCTGAACCTTATTGCCCTGTCCAACCTGCCGCGGCACATCCTGACCCAGGGCACCGCGATCCGCGGGTTGATGCGCAACCTCGGCGGCAGCGTCGGCATCCCGATCCTCGTTGCGCAACTGGCGGTGAACACCCAGACCGTGCATTCCCGGCTGGTTGAAACCTTGCGGCCGGACAACCCGATCGCGCAGTTTCCCTCGCACGGCGCCCATTTCAGCCTGATCGATCCGGCCGGAATCGCCGCGCTCAACGCCGAGGTCACCAGGCAGGCGGCGATGGTCGCCTATATCGACGATTTCAAGCTGATGATGCTGGTGGCGCTGTTCGCGATGCCGCTGGTTCTGCTGCTGCGCCGGCGCTCCCCGGCGCCTGCCGCCGCGGCGGCCGACTGAGACGTCCGCCGATGTTGCGGTGCAACAATTTTTCGGCTAGAGTATTAGCCTAATTTTTGAGCACTTTGCGTTTGTGAGTAATCCATGAGCATCGATCTCGGCTCGGTTGTCCTCGCTGACCCGGTCATCCTGGCGCCGATGTCGGGGGTGACCGATCTGCCGTTCCGGCGGGTCGTCAAAAACGACGGCGCCGCGCTCGTGGTTTCCGAGATGATCGCCAGCGAGGCGGCGATCCGCGAGACGCGGCAATCGCTGACGATGGCGCAAAGCTGTCCCGAGGAACAGCCGATGGCGGTGCAGCTTGCCGGCTGCGATCCGCGTGTGATGGCCGAGGCGGCGCGGCTCAGCGCCGACCGCGGCGCGCGGCTGATCGACATCAATTTCGGCTGCCCGGTCAAGAAGGTGGTGGGCGGCCATGCCGGCTCAGCATTGATGCGCGATGAGCTGCACGCCGCCCGCCTCCTCGAAGCCACGGTCAAGGCTGTCGATCTGCCGGTCACGCTGAAGATGCGCACCGGCTGGGATGACCGCACCCGCAATGCGCCGCGCCTCGCGCAGATCGCCGAATCCTGCGGCATCCGCATGGTCACGGTGCACGGCCGCACGCGCTGTCAATTTTATGCCGGCAGCGCGGATTGGCGGTTTATTCGGGAGGTCAAGGACGCCGTGTCGATCCCGGTCATTGTCAATGGCGACATCACCAGCCTCGATGATGCCGACCGGGCGCTCGCCGAGTCCGGCGCCGACGGCCTCATGGTCGGGCGCGGCTCTTATGGCCGGCCCTGGCTGATCGGGCAGATCATCGAATGGCTGCGCCACCGCCGCCGCCGCCCGGACCCGCAGCTGGCGGCGCAATATGCCATCGTCCGTGCCCATTATGACGCCATGTTGAGCCATTACGGCAGCGAGGTCGGCTTGCGCATCGCCCGCAAGCATCTGGCCTGGTATTCGAAGGGTCTGCCCGGCTCGGCGGAGTTCCGCGCCGCGGTCAATCAGGCCGGCGAGGTGTCGCGCGTCAAGGCGCTCCTGCATGCCTTCTACGAGCCATTGATCGAGCGCGAGGCGGCGTGATGATCAGCCGGCCGCGGCACGCAAGATCGGCCGCGCCGATGTCGCAGGCGGTTTCTCCGGCCCCGGTTCCCGATCCGGCGGCGCTGCTTGCCGCGCTGCCCAGCGCGGTGATCGCGCTCGACCGCGGCGGGCGGGTGAGGTTCGTCAATCCGGCGGCCGAGCAGTTTTTCGGCGCCGGCGCGCCGTCGCTGATCGGCACGCTGCTCACCGACGTCATCGTGCCGCACAGCCCGCTTTTCGCCCTCGCCGACGCCGTCTGGCGCAGCGGCGGCTCGATCGCCGAACATGACGTGCTGCTCGAAGGTCCGCGGTTTTCCGCCCGATCGGTGACAATCCACGGCGCGCCGGCCGGCGAGGGCGCCGATCTGTTGGTGCTCGCATTGCACGAGCGCTCGATGGCCGACAAGATGGACCGCCAGCTGACCCACCGCAACGCCGCCCGGTCGGTGACCGCAATGGCGGCGATGCTGGCGCATGAAGTCAAAAACCCGCTGTCGGGCATTCGCGGCGCCGCGCAACTGCTGGAGCAGGATGCCGACGAGGCCGCCCGCGAGCTGACCCAGCTGATCTGCGACGAGACCGATCGCATCGTCGCGCTGGTCGACCGCATGGAGGCGTTTTCGGAGCACGCCCCGATCACCCGCGTCGAGGTCAACATCCACGAAATCCTCGACCGGGTGCGCAAGATCGCGCAATCGGGTTTCGCCCGGCATGTCCGGATCAACGAGGAATACGACCCGTCGCTGCCGCCATTGCATGGCGATCGCGACCTGTTGCTTCAGGCGTTTCTCAACCTCGTCAAGAACGCTGCCGAGGCGGCGCCGGGCGCCGGCGGCGAGATCGTGCTGGCGACGGCCTACCGTCACGGGCTGCGCCTGGCGGTGCCGGGCGGCGACGGTCGCCAGCATTTGCCGCTGATGGTGTCGGTTGCCGACAACGGCAGCGGCATCCCCGATGATCTCAAGGCGCACCTCTTCGATCCGTTCGTCACGACAAGGCGAAATGGAACTGGCCTTGGTCTTGCACTCGTCGCCAAGGTGATCGGTGACCACGGCGGCGTTATCGAGTTCGACAGCCAACCCCGGCGCACAGTCTTCCGGGTGTTTCTGCCAATCTTTACGCCAGGGGGCGTGACGCCGGCCGGGGGCGGGCAATACGGTGTCGACTGATGGGTGCGACGATCCTGGTGGCTGACGACGACCGCGCGATCCGCATGGTGTTGAACCAGGCGCTCGCCCGGCTCGGGCACGATGTACGGATGACCGGCAATGCCGCCACCCTGTGGCGCTGGGTTGCCGACGGCGAGGGCGACCTCGTCATCACCGATGTGATCATGCCGGACGAGAACGGCCTCGACCTGATCCCGCGCATCAAGCGGGTCCGCCCGGATTTGCGCGTCATCGTGATGAGCGCGCAGAGCACCTTGCTGACCGCGGTAAAGGCGGCCGAGCGCGGCGCCTT
>DATLTH010000474.1:0-8845 GCA_035533695.1 Allostellaceae bacterium
GGGCGCGGCGCGCCCGGCGGCGTGTCGCTGGTCTCCGGCAAGCCGATCCGCTCGAAGGGGCGGCAAACCGTCGCCGGCGGCGACTTCATCCGCCTCGAACTGCCCGGCGGCGGCGGCTTCGGGCCGCCCGCCGAGCGCGACCCCGAACAGGTCGCCGCCGATGTCGCCGACGGCATCTACAGCCGCGCGGCGGCCGAGCAGCTCTACCGGGTCGCGCTCGGCGCCGATGGCACGGTCGACCCTGCGGCGACGGCGCGGCTGCGCGCATGATCGCCCTGCCCCGCGCCATTCTGTTCGACCTCGACGACACGATTCTGGCCGCCTTCGGCCAGTCCGACGGGCAATGGCAGCGCGTCGTCGCCGATTTTGCCGAGCATCTCGACCCGCATCCCCCGGAGGCGGTGATCGCCGCGATCCAGGCCTATTCGAAGTACCTGTGGGCCGACGAAGCGCGCCACAAGACCTGGCGCCACCAGATTGGCGAAGCGCGCCGCCACATCGTGGCGAGCGCCTTCGCCGAGCTGGCGGCCGGGCGCGGCCAGGCGCCGCTGTCGCGCGAGTTGTGCGATGCGATCGCCGACCGCTTCAACGAGCTTCAGCATGCCGAATTGCGCATGTTCCCGGGGGCGCACGAGACGCTCGACCGCTTGAAGGAATTGGGTGTCCGCCTCGCCCTCGTCACCAACGGCGCGGCCAAGCCGCAGCGCGCCAAGGTCGTGCGCTTTGCCCTCGAACACCGCTTCGACCACATCCAGATCGAAGGCGAGCACGGGTTCGGCAAGCCCGAAGAACAGGCCTATCGCCACGCGCTTCGCTCGCTCGGCGTCGCGGCGCACGAAACCTGGATGGTCGGCGACAATCTCGAATGGGAGGTTGCCGCGCCACAGCGGCTTGGCATCTACGCGATCTGGTACGACGGCTACGGCATGGGCCTGCCGCCCGATTCGCCGGTCCGCCCCGATCGCATCATCCGCGCATTGCCGGAGCTGCTGCCATAGCCGCGACGCTGCTTCGATGACGGCGACATGAGCAAACGCAAAGGGCGCCGGCCCGTCCAGCTGCCGCAGCAAACCAAGCCCCGACAATCGCCCGGGGTCGCGCACAGCCTTGAGCAGGCGATCGCATATCATCAAAGCGGACAGCTGGCCGAAGCCGAGCCCTTGGATCGTCGGCAGGATCGCTCCAGCACGATCGCTCGACACCCGGCCGCCGCACCTGTCGATCGAGTGATTGACATGTTGACGGCGCCGGCGCGCAGAGGCTTATTGGCCCGGTCCGCCGCCGTTTTTGCGTTGAGGAGCGATCCGCATGGCATCGACGCCGTTCGCCGGGGTGCTGGTCCCGGTCCTGACCCCGTTCATCTCCACGGGCACCTCCACGGGCACCCGCGCGGGAGAGCCCGATACCGGGCGCTTTATCGCGTTCTGCCGCTGGCTGCTCGACCAGGGCGCTGACGGCCTGGCGATCTTCGGCACGACGAGCGAAGCCAACTCGATGTCGGGGGCCGAGCGGATGGAACTGCTCGACCGCCTGGTCGCCGCCGGCATCCCGCCGGCAAGGCTGATGCCGGGCACCGGCGCCTGCTCGGTGACCGAGGCCGCGACCCTCATTCGCCACGCGGTCGGCCACGGCGTCGGCGGCGTGTTGATGCTGCCGCCGTTCTATTACAAAGGCATGGACGATGACGGGTTGTTCGCGTTCTTCGCCGGCGTCATCGAGCGGGTCGGGTCATCGGCGTTGCGGATGTTCCTCTACCATATCCCGCCGCAGACCGTGCTCGGGCTGTCGCTCGACCTCGTCGGCCGGCTGATCCGCGCCTATCCCGAGACCGTCGTTGGCCTCAAGGACAGTTCGGGCGACTGGAACAACACGGCCGCCCTCCTCGAGCGCTTCCCGGGCTTCTCCGTGTTCCCGGGCTCCGAGGTCTTCCTGCTCGATGGGCTGCGCAAGGGCGCGGTCGGCTGCATCACCGCGACCGGCAACGTCAATGTGCCGGGCATCCGCAAGGTCTACGAGAATTGGCGCACCCCGCAGGCCGACGCCCTGCAGGCCGAGATCACCCTGGCCCGCAAGACGATCCAGGCCTACCCGATGGTGCCGGCCTTGAAGCGCATCGTCGCGCATTTCCACCGCGACCCTAACTGGGCTGCGGTGCGCCCGCCGATGACCGCTTTGACCGAGGCGCAATCGAAGGCGCTGCTCGACGACCTGGCGAAGATCGGCTTCGCCCTCGGCGAACGGCCCCGCGCGGCGGCCGAATAGGAGAGATCGCCATGGCAGCCGAGCCGGTCCCGGCCCGCACCCCCGAGCGGCAGGCGTTCTACGACAAGATCGCCCCGGCCAATCTGGCGCCGCTGTGGGAGAGCCTGCACAACATGGTGACCGCGACGCCGCGGCCGACCGCGCTGCCGGCGATGTGGCGTTACCGCGACGTGCGGCCGCATCTGATGGCCTCGGGCGGGCTGATCACCGCGCAGGAGGCGACCCGCCGCGTGCTGATGCTGATGAACCCGGGGCTCGGCGGCGAAGCCTCGATCACCGGCTCCTTGTTCGCCGGGCTGCAATTGATCATGCCCGGCGAGATCGCGCCGGCCCACCGCCATTCGCAATCAGCCTTGCGCTTCATCATCGAGGGGCACGGCGCCTATACCGCGGTCGACGGCGAGCGCACCCTGATGGAGCCCGGCGATTTCGTGATCACCCCGTCATGGACCTGGCACGACCACGGCAACGAGACGACAGAGCCGATGGTGTGGCTCGACGGGCTCGACATCCAGATCGTCAAACTGCTCGGCGCCAGCTTTGCCGAGGGCTATCCGGAGGACACCCAGCCGGTCAGCCGCCCCGAGGGCGACAGCTTCGCCCGCTACGGCCACAACCTCTTGCCGGTCGACTGGAAGCCCGAGGTCAAGACCTCGCCGGTGTTCAACTATCCCTATGCGCGCACCCGCGAGGCGCTCGACGCGCTTGCCCGAAACGGTGCCCCCGACCCCTATCACGGCCACAAATTGCGCTATGTGAACCCGGCGAGCGGCGAGTTTGCGATGCCGACGATCGCCACCTTCGTGCAATCCCTGCCGGAGGGTTTCGCCAGCCAGCCCTATCGCTCGACCGACGGCACCGTTTTCGTCGTCGTCGAGGGCAGCGGCGAAACCCGGGTCGGCGACCAGGTTTTCGCCTGGGAGCCGCACGACATCTTCGTGGTGCCGAGCTGGACCCCGCACACCCACCATGCGGCGAGCGCGTCGGTGCTGTTCAGCTTCTCCGACCGGGTCGTGCAGGAAAAGCTCGGGCTGTGGCGCGAGACCCGCGGCAACGCTTAACAATCACGAACAAAGTTGCTTTATTCGTTCGTCGCCCCCGCGAAAGCGGGGGTCCAGGGCAACCGGCGGGACTTGCGGCCCTGGCTTCCCGCTTGCGCGGGAATGACGATTTAGGTGATGGGGATGGCATGATTCATCCGGTGATCCTGTCGGGCGGCTCGGGCACCCGGCTGTGGCCGATGTCGCGGTCGCTGTATCCAAAACAGCTGCTGGCATTGGTCGGCGAGCGCAGCCTGTTGCAGGAGACCGCGCTGCGCGTGGCGGACAAGACCGGGTTCACGGCGCCGCTGATCATCGCCAACGAGGAGCACCGCTTCATCATCGCCGAGCAGCTGCGCGAGATCGGCGTGACGCCCGACGCTCTGGTGCTCGAGCCGCAGGGCCGCAACACGGCGCCGGCAGCCTGCGTCGCGGCGCTGCGGCTGACATCGGGCGATCCCGGCGCGCTGATGATGGTGATGCCGTCCGACCATGCGATCAGCGATCTGACGGCGTTCCGAAACGCGACCCGAGACGCTGCGGCCGCGGCGCAGGCGGGGTGCCTGGTGACCTTCGGCATCACCCCCGCGCGCGCCGAGACCGGCTTCGGATATATCGCCAAAGGGCAGCCGCTCGCCGGCCTCGACGGTGCGTTCGCAGTCACCGGCTTTGTCGAGAAACCCGATCCCGCAACCGCCGAACGCTACGTCGCCTCGGGCGAGTATTTCTGGAACAGCGGCATCTTCCTGTTCCCGGCCTCGCTCTATCTCGCCGAGATCGAACGGCTGCGGCCGGAAATTTTGGAGGCCTGCAAGAAGGCGCTGGCCGGGGCGCGCGTCGATGCCGATTTCGTGCGGCTCGACAAGGCCGCGTTTACCGCCTGTCCAGGCGACTCGATCGACTACGCCGTGATGGAGCACACGGAGCGCGCCGCGGTCGTGCCGGTCGCGATGGGCTGGAGCGATCTGGGCTCCTGGGACGCTCTGTGGGAGATGGGCGAGAAGGACGCTCGCGGCAACGTGCTTGCCGGCAATGTCGTCGCCGAGGCGACGGGCAACTGCTACCTGCGCTCGGAAGCGGGGCTCGTTGCGGCGATCGGGGTCGAGGACCTGGTTGTCGTCGCGACCGACGACGCCGTCATGGTGGCGCCGCGGGACCGCACCCAGGAGGTCAAAACGCTGGTCGCCCGGTTGCGCGCCGAGCACCGTGACGAGGCCGACGCGTTGCCGACCGTGCATCGCCCGTGGGGCACCTACCGGGCGCTGCACAACGGCCCCCGCGTGCAGGTCAAGCACATCATGTTGCGGCCCGGCGCCAAGCTGTCGCTACAGATGCACCATCACCGCGCCGAGCACTGGGTCATCGTCCAGGGCACCGCCAAGATCGTGCGCGGCAACGAGGAAGTGATCCTGACCGAGGACCAGTCGACCTATATCCCGCTCGGCACTGCGCACCGCCTCGAAAACCCCGGCAAGATCCCGCTGCACGTCATCGAGGTGCAATCGGGCAGCTACCTCGGCGAAGACGACATCGTCCGCTTCGAGGACCATTACGGCCGAGAATAGCCGCTTCCCGACCGGGCTGCGTCGCCAGTCCCCTCTCCCGCGGCGCGGGAGAGGGTTGTTCGGCGAGCCTTCAGGCGGCCTTGGCGTATTTGCCGGCGACCTGCGGCGTGTAGTCGGGATAGGCGCCGGCGGTCTTCTGCGCCGCCGCCTCATGGCATTGGAGGCGCGTGCGGCGATCCCATTTGCGCTTCAGCTCGTCCTTGATGTTGAAGCTCAAGCGGCCCAGCCCCTCGATCTCGATCTCGATCTTGTCGCCGTCCATGAACGGGTTGAGGCCGCGGTGGTTGGTCCCGGTGGCGACGATGTCGCCGGGCTCCAGCGTGTGGATCGAGGTCAGCCATTCGATGCAGCGCGGGATCTTGTGGCCCATGTCGTTGCTGTTGAAGTTCTGGTAGAGCTGGCCGCTGTTCCACAGCTTGATTTGCAGGTTCTGCGGGTCGCGGATCTCGTCCTTGGTGACGATGTAGGGGCCGATCGGCGCGAAGGTGTCGCGCGACTTCATGTGGAAAAACCCGCCCGCCGGCAGACCGCGCGCCGAGCCGTCGACAAAGTTGGTGTAGCCGAAGATGTAGTCCATCGCGTCGGCGGCTTTAACGTGGCTGGCGCGCTTGCCGATGATGACCGCCAGTTCCGCCTCACCCTCGAAGATCGTCCCCGGCTCGTCGGGCAACACCATCGTGTCGCCGTTGCCGATGATCGCCGACGGCGATTTGTGGAAGGCGTTGATCGGCGCCGGCGCGCTGCGGGTGCCGTCTTCCATGTAGTTGACCGCCATGCAGTCGATGTTGACCGGCTTCGGCAGTGGCGGGCGGATGCGTACGCCGGACAGCGGCACGCCGTGGCCGCTCGCAACCGCCGCTTCGATTTTTCCGCGATAGGCCGCAAAGTTGCCGATCAGGCTGCTGATCAGGTCGCCCGGCCCGAGATGCGGGATGTCGCGCACGACCGCGGAGACGTCGACCACGCTGTCGCCTTTCAGCACCCCGAGCTTAAAGTCGTCGAAATACAATAGCTTCATCTGTGTTCCTCCCGGCTGTCGAGCCTCGTCATGTGCCGCTCGGGGCGTCCCGCCCGGCATAACGCGGCACCTTATACCGCTTCGCCGCACTCCGAGAACCCGGGTTATTGCACTCCTTCGCCCGCCGAGATCGGTTAAGATGCCGCGATCCTCGCGGCTGTCTACGGAGAGCGCCATGCCGATTGCCAACATTCGCGGCGTCAACATCAACTACGAAATCCTCGGCGACCGCGGACCCTTCGTTGCCTTGCAGCCGGGCGGACGGCGCGCCGGCGCATCGCTGCGCCCGCTCGCGGCGAAGATCGCCGAAGCGGGCAATCGCGTCGTGATCTACGACCGGCGCAATTGCGGCATCTCCTCGATCGCCATCGAGGGCGAGTCGGAAAACGAGGAATGGGCCGAGGACCTGCACGAGCTGCTGAAGCAGATCGACGCTTTGCCGGCCTATATCGGCGGCAGCTCGTCGGGGTGCCGGCTGGCGCTGATCCTGGCGCTGCGCCGGCCCGCGGTCGTGCGCGGCCTGTTGCTGTGGCGGGTCACCGGCGGTGCGATCGCCGCCGAACGGCTGACCAACCAGTACTACACCTCGCATATCGAGGCGGCGCAATCGGGCGGCATGGCGGCGGTCTGCCGGCTCGACCATTGGAGCGAGGTGATCGCGGCAAATCCGCGAGCCCGCGACGCCCTGATGGCGCTCGATGCGCAGGACTTCATCGCCCATATGACGCGCTGGCGCGCGAGCTTCCTGGCCGGCGCCGAGCACCCGGTGATCGGGCTCAGCCCCGCGCAACTGCGCGCGATGACGATGCCGGCGTGTATCTGTCCCGGCTCCGACCCGGTGCATCCGCGCGATGCCGGTCAGGCCGCGCACCGGCTGATGCCGAACGCCGAATACCATCAGGTCGTCACCGACGATCATCCCGACCTCGACGCCGCCTTCGCCGACTGGGGCCGGAAGGAAGGCTTGCTGGCCGCGACCTTCATCGATTTCTTGCGGCGGCAGCGGCAATAGCCGGGCGGTGGATTGCCTTCGATGACCGTTCCACCGCCAGTCGAGCGCCGCCTCGCCGCGATTTAGGTCGCCGATGTGGCCGAATATTCGCGGCTGATGGCATTGGGCTGATCACCGCCGCGCCGGGGCGATGTCGGTATGGGAAAAATCGTCGCCCTTGAACAGCAGCGGCTCGCTTTTCTCGCGCGCCAGCGCATAGGCGAAGCAATCGCCGAAATTGAGCCGGGCCGGATGCCCGCTGCCGCGCCCGAAGTCGCGATAAGCATCGCGGGCGATGCGCGCCTGGGCCTCGCTCACCGGCTCGATGACGATCCGGGCTTCGCTCAACAAATCGTCAACGCGGCGGCTGGCCACAGGATCGCGGCTGCCGTCGATGACGATGGCGGTTTAAAGAAAATTGGCCGCGGAGATGCGGCAGCGCGATGCCGCTTCGATCGCTCGGGCATAATCGGCCGCATCCGGCTCGTCGCGCAGGATTGCGATCAGCGCCGAGGTGTCGACGATCATCGCGGCAGTCCGCGCTCGTCGTACAGAAGTTCCCCGTGATCGACCGAGCGGAACGGCTCCTTGAGGCGTTTTGCACAGTCCTTGCCGATTGCCAGGAGACGATCCGCCAGGCGACCGTTTGGTTCGTTGCCGAGGCGTTTGAGCCGTTCGCGGAGCGCTTCGGTGACCGCAGCTGTCATCGTCTCGCCGGTAAGCGCCGCCAGCTGCCGGGCGAGCCGGTGCGCTTCATCATCCTTGATATTGAGGCTCATGTTCCTTTCTACCATCGATCGGTTCATTTCCACCATCGCGAACGCGGCACTCGGCCCTTCGATGACGTAACGGCTTCTTGCTACTCGACGAGTTGCACCACCTCGCCGCTGTCAGTGCGGCCCTGGGCGCGGTATTGCCCGATCTTCGCGAACAATGGCCGGTCGGTGCAGACATAGAGCACGGCGTCGCGAGGCCCCTTGTTGATGTGGCGGCGCCACAGGAAGTTCGGCACGACGAACAGATCGTTCGTTGCCCAGTCGTATGACCGGCCGGCGATCTCGGTCGTCCCCTCGCCTTCCAACACAATGTAGAAATTGTTGGCGGTCTCGCGCTTCCAGCGCGTCGCCTCGCCCGGGCGCAACAGTTGCGCCGAATAGCCGAGGGTCGGAAACACCGGGGCGCCATTTGCCGGGTTGACGAAGCGCAAGGTGATGCCCTCGTAGAGGTCGCCCGCCTCGCCGCGCAGCCGGTCGAGCGCGCTTCGGATGTCGCTGCCCCGATAATGGAAAACCGGCGAGATGTCGTGTCCGATGCCGCGGGCATGCGAGACAAAGCCCGGCAACATGCCGCCGGCGCCATAAAGCCGGGCCGAGTAGCCGTCGCCGGAGGTCGGCTTCTGGGCCCGCGCATTGCCCTCGCGCTCGCCCGGGAAATCCTCGTCGATCCAGCTGCAATCGAGGAATTCCAAAAGCGGGAAGTCGAGGATGTCGGCCCAGATGACCGGCGTCATGCCGTCATTGCCGTGGTCGTGCCAGGTGCCGTTCGGGGTCAGGATCAGATCGCCGCGCGCCGCTTCGCAGCGCTCGCCCTCGATCGTCGTGTAGCCGCCATTGTCCGAGAGGATCGTGCGGCTGGCGTTCGGCGAGTGCATGTGCACCGGCGCCACGTCGCCGGGATTGTAGACCGACACCGCGCAGCGGATCGTGTTGGCGACCTGCAGCCTTCCGCCGAGCCCGGGATTGACCAGCAGAAACTGTTGGCGGTCGGCAAACTCGATCGGCGACACGTCTGCGTCGCGCGCGATGTCGGCGATGCGGCCGAGATAGGGGCCGATCTCGCTCCAGCGCCAGCGATAGGGCGCCGCCTTCATCTGGTTGGCGCCGACCCGACCGCTTGCGACCTGGCCGCCGGCCTCGATCCCGCCATCGCGGAACCACGGGCGCTGCGCCGGCGCATTGGCCTGGGTGCG
>DATLTH010000475.1:0-4403 GCA_035533695.1 Allostellaceae bacterium
AGCTGGATCGGTTCGCAGCGCTGCGCGAACAGGTTGACGATCGGGGTGCAGCCGAGGGCCAGCGCGTCGACGCCGATCGACCGCTCGAGTTCGGGCAGAGCGCGGTCGAGGTAGACGAAGATCTCCATCCGGTTGCCGCTCGACAGCAGCGTCTTGCCGTCCAGGCGGGTGAAGTCGAGAAACAGGAACTTTTCCGGCAAGGCAAAATACTCGGTCAGCAGCCGGAACCCCGCAAAGCTGCGCGCCGGCCACGGCAGCAGCCCTTCCTCCGGCGCGAAGCCCGCCGGCTCGATGACGTTCGCCGGCAATACCACCGGCGCCGGGTCCGAGGGACCGTCGGCGTAGGCGACCGACAGGGTATGGGCGCACAGCAGCTCGTAAAGCGGCAATGCCACGTTGGCGGCGCCGCGCAAAAACACGCGCAGGCGATCGACCCCCAGCTGGGCGAGCGTCGCCTCGGCCGAGCGGCATTTCAGCGCGATGCGCAGCACGCTGACCGCGCCGCCGGCGAGCGGATTGGCCGGCGCCGCCAGCGGCAATCCGGCTAGCCGGACATTCTCGATCTCGACCGGCCATAAGGTCAGCGGCCAGGCGGTGCGAAAGCGGCAGGGCTCGCCCTGAACCGGCTCGGTCTCGACCGCGAGGCCGGCTTCGAGGCGAACCGGAACCGAGAGTTCCGGCTGGCCCTCGAACTGCGCGATCGCGGCGGACGGGAAAGGCGCCAGGTAGTGCGGATAAAGGACGCCGAGCAGGGCGTCGGTCAGCTCCGGGAACTCGTCATCCAGCCGGTGGTGCACCCGCGCGGCGAGAAAGGCCACGCCTTCGAGCAACCGCGCCACATGCGGGTCGTCGACAGTTTCCGGGGAAAGCCGCAGCCGTCCGGCGATTTTCGGGTGGGTCGCGGCAAATTCCGCGGCGAGCCGGCGCAGCGCGTTGAGTTCGCGGTCGTAATACGGCAGCAGCGCGTCAGACATCGGAATTCGGGCGGTCGGTCAGATTGGGCTTGATCTGAACTTCGGCGGTGGCCGGATCGACCAAGGTGTCGAAGACGATCGGCTCGGGCGCGGGTTCGACGCGCAGCAACGCTTCGATCCGCAGCCGCAATGTCGATTCCAGCGTGTCGTTGTCGGCGTCGACGAGGACCACCCTGACCTGCGCGAGGCGCGGCTCGAAGCGGCGGATCGTCTGCTCGATCTGCATCCGCAACCGGTCGCGCTCAGCCGGGTCGTTGAACGCGCCGGCGGCGAAATCGGTGATGCCGTAGCCGACCGGCGACTGCGCAAGCTCGGTGTAGCCTTGCGGCCAGGAGCGCCACCGGCGACGAGCATTGAGGAGTGCCTCGATGTCGCGCCGCACCCCGCGCCGCAACAGCGCGACCGCCTCCGCCGCCGATAACGGAGCATCCCGCTGAACATCGGGCGCGTCGTCGATCAGCCGGTCGAGCAGCGGCAGCTGCGCGCGGTGCGCCTCGGCTCCGGCGCGGTCGCGACCGGTGCGGCTGTTCATGCCCCGAACCGCAATTCGCCGAGTTCCATGATGCCGTGTGCGTCCTCGCCGGCGAGAAAAACCCGTTGGCCGATGCCGCGCACCGGCATGCCGCTCTCCTCGACCCAGTCGGTGCCGTGGCCGAGGCGATAGTCGTCGGCGAGGTCGGCCTGGTGGCAATCGTATATCGCCGGAATGTAGATTTCGCCGTCCGGCCCCTCGTTGACCGAGATCGTCGCGCGCCGCCAGGCAAGGTCGCGCGGCCGCCGCGGCGGATGGAACAGGATCGAGGCGACGCGCTCGGTCGGGACCCAGAAATACTTGCCGGTTGTCGTCAACACCTCGAAAAAGCCGGCATACAGATCGTCGATGTCGCGAAAATCGTCAAAGGCGAGATTACCGCCGGCGGCGACGGTCAGCATGCCGGCAACCCGCGGGCGCAGCGTTTCGGCTTCGGCGGCTTGACGTGCCGCTTCCACGGCATCGCCGGCGCGCACGGCGACATAGGCCGCCAATATCGCTCGCAATGCCGGCGTCGGGTCTCCCAGAAATTCCGGCACGCGCCCCTCGCGGCTCAATTGGCGCCGCGCCGTTTCGCCGCGCAACAGCTGGCGGAATTCCGCAACCACGACCGCCGCGGTCGGATCTGCCTGTGACGCCGCATCGAGGATCACGTCGGCGCGCTCGAGATTGCCGTCAAACAGCAGCAGTTCGGCCAGCAGCACCCTTGCGCCGAGATCGCCGGGGCGGCGGCGCACCTCGGCATTGGCGGCGAGGATCGCCGGGCCGAGCCGGCCGGCGCGGAACAAGGCCGCGGCATTGTCCTGGGCTTGCGGGGCTTCCGGCATCGGCGGTCAATCCTCCATGCTGCTGTCGCGCCGAGCCTTCATGCTGCTGTCGCGCCGGGCGCGGCGATATCGGTAACGAGACGGAAAGATGCCGTCACGTCATCGAGCTGGAAATGGGGTTGCAACAGGATCACGCAGCCATAGACCCCGGGCCGCCCGGGCCGCTCGCGCACCGTGACGCGGGCGCCGACCAGCGGATAGCGCGCGCGCATCTCCGGGCCGGCCGCGACGCTGGTGTTGACGTAGTCGGTCAGCCATGATTGCAGCTGGGCCTCGACCTCCTCGGCGGTTCTGAACGACCCGACCATGTCGCGGCCGATGATTTTGACGTAATGCGCGAAGCGGGAGACGCAGAGCATCGCGTTGATCTGCGCCGAAAGGCGGGCATTGGCATTGGCCGCCGCGGCGGTCGGGCCGCTGTAGCTCGCCGGCGCCTGCAGGCTGCGGACTGCCGAAAACACCGCCTCCTCGCCATACGGCAATGCCGAAAGCGGCATCAGCCCGGCTTCGACCAGCGCCGCCTCGATCCGGTCGGAGAACACGATATCGACGGGCGGGCGCACCCAGGTGTGATCGCTGTCGGTGCGGAACGGCTCGACCGGGAGATCGGTGACGAGCCCGCCGCCGATATAATCGGTCTCGCTGCCGCGCACATCGGCGGGCCAGGAATGATTGGCGAAGGCCCGCGCGACGACCGCAGCGAAGGCATAGCCGGCATTCATCCAGACGCGGCAATCGGCGCTCGGCGCATATTCGGCATAGCGGAAACCGTCGGCGCGGGCCGGGTCGTCGTCCCACGGGGTGCGCGCCAGCAGACGCGGCAGCGCGACCGCGACAAAGCGCATCTCCTCACGCGACGACAGGCTGCGCCAGCGGGTGAATTCGGCGCTGCGGAACGGGTCGCCGAGCTCCGTCACCATCGCGAGGTCGGCAAAATCCTCGACCTGCAGCAGGGCGGGCGAAGCAGCCAGCACCGTCGGCGCAAACGCGGCGGCGGCGACCGCCGCCAATTGCGCCAGGGCGTTGACGTCGTCGGCCGGCGCGCCCGGCATCGGGCGGTGCCGGACCTCGTGGTCGACGACGAGCAGCCCATAGGGCTCGCCGCCCGGCATGCCAAACTCGTTCTCGTAGATCTTCTGGAACAGCTGGCTCTGGTCGAACTCCACCGCGCGCTCGAGATCGCGGCACAACTCGGCCCAGGCGAGGTTGAGCATTTTCAACCGGACGCGCCCCGTCGGATCGAGGCCGCCGGCAAGCCAGGCAAGCCCGCGCCAGCACCCCTCGAACCGCCGCAACCGCGGGTGATGCAGGATCACATCGAGCTGACCCCCGATCAGTTCATCGATCGCCGCGATGTCGCGGTCGAGCGCGGCGCGGCAGGCGTCCAGATCGCCGGCAAGGCGCATCGCCACGGCCGGGCCGAACCACGACGCCAGCGCGTCGGCCGGCGGCAGATAGGCAAATGCGGCGGTCTGTTCGTCGGCCGTAGGATGGCGGTGGCCGAAAAACCGGCCCGAAAGGATCTCGTCGCGCAGCGGCGGCGAAGCGGTCTCTAGGATCGATGGCTGCGGGGCGATGGTGGCGAGTTCACTCACCCAAGCCTCGCCCAATTCGCCTTCCTCGCGGTCGGCAAGTTTCGGTCATTTCGATGCACCCCTCCCGTCGTCATCCCCGGGCTTGACCCGGGGATCCCGGTGGGCTTTGGGAGATGGCCGGGTCAAGCCCGGCCATGACGGGAAAGGGGCCGGCCCGACATCACCAGGACAAGCGCTAGGCCGGCTGCGGGATGCGGGCAACCAGACGCATGCTTGTCGTCAACTCCTCCATCTGCAGCCACGGCCGCAGATAGGCAATGGCATTGTAGGAGCCGGGCCGGCCCGGGATCTCGCGCACCTCGACCCTTGCCTCGCGCAGCGGGAAGCGCGCCTTCATCTCCTGGCCGGCGCTTTCGCTCGAGTTGACGTAGTTCTGGATCCACCGGTTCAGCCAGCGCTCGACGTCGGGCGCCTCCATGAAGCTGCCGATCTTGTCGCGCGCCATCACCTTGAGGTAGTGGGCAAACCGGCTGGT
>DATLTH010000476.1:0-2170 GCA_035533695.1 Allostellaceae bacterium
GAGTCCCGTCATCGCCCTTGGCCGGGGTGCCGATCTCCTTGAGCAATGGCAGGTAGAGGGCCGGCGCGGGGCCGAGGGCGCCCGCCTCAGCTTCCAGCGCGTCGATGCCGCGCAGCGCGATATCGGCTTGCGCGGCGTAACCCTTCGGTGACAGGGGCGAACCTTTGGCTTCGCCCGTCGCCTCGATGCCCACGTCCGGCGTATCGACGGCAATATTGTAGATCCGGAAGGTCGGGTTCAGCATCGCCGCCGCGCCGATCATCTGCTGCTGCGCCTGCTCCTTGTCGGCAGCCTTTGCCCCGGCGCGCATCTTGCTGGCGGCTTGGAGAATGCCGCGCAAGGCCCCGGTGCCGACGTTTTCGAGGCCGATATCGACGATCGCGTGGTGCGGCACCTTGCCGGCGGCGAGCAAGGCGGGCGCCACGGTCAACCCGTCATGGCCGACGGTGATCCGCAGCGCTGCCTCATCGCCTGAAAGCCCGGTCAACGCGACGCCTATGCTGGCCTTTTTGAGGCTGACAAGGGGGTCGCCCTTTGGCGGGCGCACCACCAGCCCCTCGATCGTGCCCTCGCCCTTGGCGTCGGTGAACAACGAGAGAAGGTTCGGCAGCAGATCGAGCATCGCGTCGAGCCGCTTCTCCGGCGGCAGGTTCTCTTCGCGCATCGCGTCGAGCCGGTCGCGCAGCCGGTTCAATGCGGCCAGATCGGGGCCGGACGACCGGGCGGTATAGGCGATGCGGTCGATCGCGCCATTGGCCGGTCCCTGGGCGACGAAAAACTCGACCTTCTTCAATTCCAGATCCATCGGCCCGGTCCACCCGCCGTTGCCCGAACCGGTCAGTTTGCCGGACCACGACAAGGGTCCGAACGAAACCCAGTCGCCGGTCTTCTTGTCGTCGAGGCGGGCGCCGGCGAAGGCCAGCTGGCTTTCGCGGGTGCGTCCGGATTGCGCGTCGATCACCGCGCTGCCGCTCGCGCTGTTCAGGGTCAGCTTGATCTCGTCGTGCTCCGGCGTCGTCAGCAGCGCGGCTTGCGGCAAGACAAACGACAGCTTGCTCGCGCCATCCGGCGCGGGCACGCGGCGGATTTCGAGATGGTCGAAGCTGATCTGCGCCCGCTTCGCATCCGGCTTGTCGTCCATGCCGATCGAGATCCGCGCGCCCGTGATGTCGGCGACGGCGCCATCGCCGTCATCGCGGACATCCATGCGGTCGGCGCCCTGCCATTTGAGCAGGCCCTGGGAGCTTGCTTCGAGCTTGCCGAGAAAGCTGTTGATGTCGGCCTTGAGTTGCGCATCGGCCGACCCCGCCGCGCCGGCCGGGGCGGCAGCAAACAGGCACAGCGCCAAAGCGGCCGCGGCCGATCCGAGCGTGATCCGCATTTTTCCGTTCCATCCTGCTCCGGCGCGAGCCGCGCCGCAGACTCAGCATAACCCAACTTGTCGTGCCGCAACTGCGGCGAAGCGAACATCAAAAAAGAGGCCGCCATCGCGGCGGCCTGGAGGCTTGAGGGGAGGATGCCCTTGCGGGCGACGCGCTGGGGAAGCGCGCATGGCGCTAGAATAATCCGGCGAATATCACCAAGACGTTAATCTCCGCCGCCGATCGCGCAGAAAATCGCGCAGAAAATCCTTGCATCGCCGCGAGGCTCGGCCTGAAATATCGCGAAGGCTGGGGTGCTGCCGGCCGGAGCGGGTTGCCCGGCACGACGGCGGCTGAGATCAGACCCACTGAACCTGGCCGGGCATGCCCGGTGAAGGGAGTCCGTCATTAGCGCGTCAAATCGTGTCCCCTCGCAGCGTCCGCGGACGGTCGTCGTCGGCGCCGGCGTCATCGGTCTCGGCATCGCCTGGCGGCTCGCCCAGGCCGGCTGCCGCGTGAGCGTGTACGATCGCGGCGAAGCGGGGCACGGCGCCAGCTGGGCGGCGGCCGGCATGCTCGCCGCCGCGGTTGAGACCGAACCGGGCGAAGAAAACCTGCTGCCATTGGCGCTCGAAAGCCAGAGGCTGTGGCCGGATTTCGCGCGCGAGGTGGAAGCCGCCTCGGGCATCTCGCCGGAATACCGCGACGAAGGGACGCTGGTCATCGCGCTCAATCGCGACGACGCGGCGACGTTGCGCCACGCCTACGAATTCCAGAAAGGGCTCGGCCTCGACCTCACCTGGCTCAAC
>DATLTH010000477.1:0-3646 GCA_035533695.1 Allostellaceae bacterium
TCGCGCTGCCCTCGCTGCCGACCGGCGTCCACACCGGCGGGTGCGGCTGCTGGTAGGGGCGCGGCCAGACATTGACCGAGCGGTACTGGAAATGCGTGCCCTCCCAGTTGAACGGACCGTCGAGGCTGGTCATCGCCTTCAAGATCAGATCGTGCGCCTCCCAGAAACGATCCGTCAGATCGGCCGGGTTGGTGTTGGCCGGCGAAATCTCGAACGGCACGCCCTTGACAAAGCCCATATCGAGCCGGCCGCGCGAAATCACGTCGATGATCGAATATTCTTCGGCGACGCGGATCGGGTCGTTGCGGTTGCCGATCGGCATGCCGAGCGCGAGGAGGCGCACCTTCTTGGTCTCGCGCGCCAGGATCGCCATCGGGATCGTGCAGACGCTGTCGGCGCAGGTCGCCGTCGCGTGATGCTCGTTGGTCATGATGTTGATGCCGAGCTCGTCGCACAACGCCCACTCGTCGAGATAGCGGTGATAGAGATCGGCGCCGATCTTCGGGTCGTAAAGCCGCGAGGGGATCACCACGCGGTACGAATCCTTCAGGTGCTCCCACGCCGGGTGGTAGGCCATCTCGCTGAAATGCCAGGTTTGCATCATTTCAATTCTCCTCACCTCATTCGTCACCCCCGCGGAAGCGGGGGTCCAGGGACGGCGGCGTAGCGGTTGCCCTGGATTCCCGCTTGCACGGGAATGACGAGGTCAATTGGACAGAGCGAAGCGTTCGATCGCCGCGGCGACCCGCTCGGGCTGCTCGATCTGCGGGTAGTGCGCCGCATCGGAGATCGGTGCGAAGCGGGCATTGGGCAGGGAAGCGGCGAGCCGCTCGCCGTAGCTCGGCGGAACGATGCCGTCCTGTTCGCCCCACAAGACCAGGGCGGGCCGCGTCACCCGGTGCAGCCAATGCAGCAAGGCCGGGTCGTGCATGTAGGGCTTCCAGCCGTAGAGCGCGGTCGCCTCGCGGTCGCGCGCGATCGCCAGCAGCTCGGGATCGCCGAGCGCGCTGTAATCAGGCACCGCCCGCGCCGGATCGACAAAGCTGCGGCGCAACACCTCGTCGGCCGGTAAGGCGTAGACATCGGCGATGTCGCGCTCGTCGCGCTCGCCGAATTTGAGCCCCAGCGAGTCGATCAGCACCAAACGGCCGAGCCGCGCCTCGGACCGCACCGCCATCTCCAGCGCGACCCAGCCGCCGAACGAATGGCCGACCAGCATCGCGTCGCGCAGATCGAGGCGGTCGATGAGATCGAGATAGAGATAGGCGATGTCGTGCACCGTGCGGAACCACGGCGGGCGCGGCGTCGTGCCGAACCCGGGATGGCGCGGCGCGATGACGCGGAAATGGCGCGCCAAGCGGTCGAGGCAGGCCTGGTTCTGCGCGACGAAGTCGCCGCCGTGCAGGAAGAGGAGCGGCGGACCGGTGCCGGCGATCGCCGTCTCGACCGCGATCCCGTCGACATCGATGCGTTCCATATCCGCCTCCCTTGTCATTGCGAGCGCAGCAAAGCAATCTCGCGCGGTCGGTGCGCTGACCGATCGAGATTGCTTCGTCGCTGCGCTCCTCGCAATGACAATTCGAGGAATGGACATAATGGGCCAGTTCGGAATCGGGCAGCCGGTCAAGCGTTTCGAGGACAAGCGCCTGCTCGGCGGGTTCGGGCATTTCCAGCACGATGTCAACCTCACGGGGCAAGCGTACGCGGTGGTGCTGCGCTCGCCGCATGCCCATGCCGCGATCCGCGCCGTCGACCTCGGCGCAGCGCAGGCCGCGCCGGGGGTCCAGCTGATCCTGACCGGCGACGATCTCGCCGCCGCCGGGCTCGGCGCGATGGGGGTGCCGTTCCAGCGCAAGCGGCCGGACGGGTCGCCGATGTTCGCGCGCGCCCATCTCGGCCTCGCGCAGGGCAGGGTCCGCTTTGTCGGCGAGCCGGTCGCGTTTGTCGTCGCCGACAGTTTGGCGCAGGCGAAGGATGCCGCCGAACGCGTCGAGATCGATTACGAAATCCTGCCGTCGGTCACCGACACCGCCGAGGCGGCGGCCGGCAAGGCGGCGGTGTGGGACGAGTGCCCGGACAACATCTCGAACCTGTTCGAGGCCGGCAACAAGGCGGCGACCGAGGACGCCTTCGCCAAGGCGGCGCATGTCGTCAAACGGCGCTATGTGATCAGCCGG
This sequence comes from Allostellaceae bacterium, assembly GCA_035533695.1. Lineage (GTDB taxonomy): Bacteria > Pseudomonadota > Alphaproteobacteria > ATCC43930 > CGMCC-115725 > DATARH01. The sequence continues at coordinate 2,178 of DATLTH010000477.1, forward strand.
GTCTATGCCCATTTCATGGAGCCGCGCGGGGCGATCGGCCACTGGGACCCGGGCGAAGAGCGCTTCACCCTCTACGCCGACGTGCAATACCCGCACCGGGTGCGCCAGGCGCTCGCGACCCGCATCTTCAAGATCCCGGAAAGCCACATCCGGGTCATCGCCGGCGATGTCGGCGGCGGGTTCGGCACCAAGGGCTGGCAATATCCCGAGCACCGGCTGGTGCTGCTCGCGGCGAAGCAATTACGCCGGCCGGTCAAATGGGTCTGCGAGCGTTCGGAGGCTATCCTCGCCGACGAGCACGCCCGCGACAACATCAGCGAGGCCGAATTGGCCCTCGACGATGCCGGAAAATTCCTCGCGCTCCGGGTCAAGACCTTCGCCAATGTCGGCGCCTACATCTCCTCGGAACGCAACCTCCTGGCGACGTTCGGCAATGTCGGCACGCTGACCGGCGTCTACGACGTCCCGGCGGCCTATGTCGCGGTATTGGCGGTGATGGCCAACACCAACGGCACCGCCCCCTACCGAGGCGCCGGGCGGCCGGAGGCGACCTACGTCATCGAGCGCCTCATTGACGATGCGGCGCGCGAACTGCACGAAGACCCGATCGAACTGCGAAGCCGCAACATGATCGCGCGGCTGCCCTACAAGACCGCGATGGGCCTCAACTACGATGTCGGCGATTTCGTCGGCAACCAGGCAAAGGTCATGGCGATGGCCGATTGGGCCGGTTTTCCGGCACGGCGGGAGGCGGCGCGCGGGCGCGGCAAATTGCGCGGCATCGGCATCGCCAACCCGATCGAGAAGGCGGCCGGGCCCGGCCAGGAATTCGCCGAAATCCGCTTTCACCCGAGCGGCAATCTGACCCTGTTGATGGGCAGCAAGAACCAGGGGCAGGGCCACGAGACGACGTTCAAGCAGGTACTCAACGAAAAGCTCGGCATCGATCCCGCCGCCATCCAGTACATCGACGGCGACACCGACCGCGTCGCCTTCGGCATCGGCACCAACGGCTCGCGCTCGACCGTGATCGGCGGCTCGGCCTTGTGGATGGCGGCCGACAAGATCATCGCCAAGGCAACGAAGATCGCCGCGCACCTGCTGGAGGCGGCCGAGGCCGACATCGAATTCACGGTCGGCGATAACGGCGGCAATTTCAGCGTTGCCGGCACCGACCGCCAGATCAGCCTCACCGACGCGGCGAAAGCCTCGTTCCGCGCCGCCGCCTTGCCGCCCGGCCTCGAAGGCGGGCTCTACGAGACCGGCACCTTCGCGCCCTCCGACTTCACCTACCCCAACGGCAGCCATGTGTGCGAAGTTGAGATCGATCCCGAGACCGGGCATCTCGACATCGTCAACTACGTCGTCGTCGATGATGTCGGCACCGTCGTCAACCCGGTCGGGCTGCACGGCCAGATCCACGGCGGCGTCGCGCAGGGGCTCGGCCAGGCCTTGATGGAAGAGGTCGT
>DATLTH010000478.1:0-3820 GCA_035533695.1 Allostellaceae bacterium
CCGCCGCGGAGAGCACCCGGAAGAGGCGTGCGTCGGCGGCATTAGCGGCGGCGGCACACAGCAATTCGGCGGCGGCGTTCACCCGGCCGCAACGCATCAGCAGTTCCGCCGCGTCAACGGCAACACCGCTGTCGTCCGGCAGCAGCGCCACGGCTTGCAAGGCCAGCGCGACCGCGTCGTCAAGGCGGCCGATCGCGGCCAAGGCAAAGCTGGCGTGGCGATAGCCCTCCGCCCAATCCGGACAAAGCTCCAGCAGCGAACGGTAGGCCGAGCCTGCCTCCGCGTGACATCCGCTATTGCTGAACACCCAGGCGCAGATGCGCAGCATCGGCATGTTGCCGCTCGCCCAGGGCAGCGCCAGCCGGCAGCATTCGACCGCCTCGTCGCGCCGGCCTTGGTGGAACAGCGCTTCCGCCAGACGGCACGCAAACTCTGCTGTCAACTCGCCGATGTCATTCGCCTGCCGCAGATAGGCAAGGCATTCGTCCAGCGCCCCGACGGCAAGCGCCGGCAGGAACGACTCATCGTCGATCGATGATTGGGGGAATTCTCGACTTGTGCTCAACTACTGATTGCAGGTCAGGTGCTTACGGGAAACCTTGAGGCAAACAATAACGCGCCTAAATGTCGCGGCTCAAGACTATTGCATCATGCGTGGAGTTGACCCCGCAGCGGCGCCGCCGGACGCCCTGTGTGATGGAAGCGAGCGAGCTGCAGTGTGCAGCCCGGCAAGCTGTGTCCCAGCTTCCGCCGGGCCCGGATTTATGTCTATAAGCGGTGCCAGCCGCCTTGTTTGCGTCCGAGGGTATTTGCCCGCATGCAGGTCATTTCAACCGCGATTGCCGAGGTGAAGGAGATCCGGCCGGTTCGCCATCGCGATCCGCGCGGCTTCTTTGCCGAAATATTCCGCGAAGCGGTGTTGCGCGAGCACGGGATCGACGTGCCGTTTGTGCAGGAAAACCATTCGCTGTCGGTCGATCGCGGCGTCGTGCGCGGGTTGCATTTCCAGAGCCCGCCGGAAGGCCAGGCCAAGCTCGTCCGGGTCGGTGTCGGATCGATCCTCGATGTTGCCGTCGACATCCGCCTTGGGTCGCCGAGCTACGGCCGCCATGTCGCGGTCATGCTGAGCGCCGCCGAGGGCAACCAGCTGTATGTGCCGGAGGGGTTTGCCCACGGCTTTTGCACCCTCGAACCGAACACCGAGGTGTTCTACAAGGTCAGCCGCTATTACTCTCGCGCACACGATTTCGGGATGGCGTGGGACGATCCGGCATTGGCCATCCTATGGCCGGTGTCGAGCGCCGAGGCGCTCTTGTCGGACAAGGACCGGCATCAGCCGCGCCTGAGCGACCTCCCGCCCTATTTTCGCTATCGATAGGCCGCGCGCCGCGATGAAGCTTTTGATGCCGGGGGCCGGCGGCCAGCTCGGGCATGAGCTGAGGCGAGTGGCGTGGCCGGCGAGTTACCGGCTGATTGCCTGTCATCGCACCGAGCTCGACATTGCCCAGCGCGACGCGGTGTTTGCCGCCGTGGCGCGCGAACGGCCCGACATCGTCATCAACGCCGCGGCCTACACCGCGGTCGACCGCGCCGAGAGCGAACCCGACGCCGCCTGGGCGGGCAATTGCATCGGCCCGGCCAATCTCGCCGCAGCGTGCCGGGACGCCGATATCCCGCTCGTTCACGTCTCGACCGATTATGTGTTCGACGGCTGCAAAACCGGCCCCTACCGCGAAGACGATCCGGTCAGTCCGCTCGGGGTTTACGGCGCCAGCAAGGAAGCCGGCGAGCGCGCCGTGCGCAGCGCGCTGCCTCAACACGTGATCCTGCGCACCGCCTGGGTGTACAGCGCGCACGGCAGCAATTTCGTCAAGACGATGCTGCGCCTCGCCGGCGAACGTCCCGTCTTGCGGGTTGTCGCCGACCAGACCGGCTCGCCGACCAGCGCCGCCGACCTCGCCGGCGCAATCGCCGGCGTAGTGCGCCGGCTCGCCTCCGGAGATGCGCACTGGGGGACCTATCATTTCGCCGGCGCCGGCTCGGTAACCTGGCATGGCTTCGCCGAAGCGATCGTCGAGCTGGCGGCGCGACGCAACGCCGCCGGGCGCGGTCCGCCGCCGCGGGTCGAGGCGATCACCACCGCCGAATATCCGACACCCGCCCGCCGCCCGGCGAATTCGGTGCTCGATTGCGCCAGGATCGGCGCGGCCTTCGGCATCGTGCCGCGACCGTGGCGCGAGGCGCTCGCCGAAGTGATCGGCGAGCTATACGGCGCAGCGTAGACTCAGAGCTGGTCGGGAACCAGCGGTGCGCCGCCGCCGACCGGCCGGGGCGCCGCCTGTCAGCGCCGCAGCAAGGCGCTCAGTCGGTCGGGCAGCGGTTCGTCGAGAACATGATCGTAAAGCAAGCGAAGGAGGGCCATTCCATCGGATTTTCCGAGCAGAAAGGCACGGATGTCCTGGTCCACCGACGCTCTGATCGCTCGCTTCGGTGTCGGCTCGCATCTTACGGCAGGCCACATGGCGTACTCTTTACACTTTGGGTTGTCTTGCCACATTGTGAGCCGGCACGCCCAATTTGGGGTTGACCGTGTCGCGCTCGCAACCGAACGCCAACACTTTGTAACAACGGTCCATCCCATGCAAAAACGCAAGCCAGCTATGCGGCGGATTTCAAGGCAATGCGCGGCCGCTACCGTCGGGTGCGTTACAATTCGCGGCGAGCGCGCGAGGGATGCGGGATGAGCGACACGACCGAGGCGGGTGGCCTCCTTGACACGTTCCGGGCGCGCGGCATGGCGATCGCTGATGCCTGCACGCGGTGCGGCGACTGCTTCCGCGCCTGCCCGATGACCGAGCCGGCGGGCATCGCCGACGCCGATCCGAGCGGAACGGCGGCCGCCATCGTCGATCTGATCACCGGCGGCGAGGGCAATGAGGCGGCGGTGCGCTGGGCCGAAGCGTGCAGCGGCAGCGGCTACTGCATCCCGGCGTGCAAGCACGGCATCAACCCGCGCTTCATGGTGCAGCTGGCGCGCGGCTTCGCCCGCCGCAACGCCGGTGCTGCGCCGCTGGCGACGCGCTGGCGAACGCCGTTCCAGACGATGAGCCGCGGCGTGCGCGTCTTGTCGCGCCTGCAGATGCCGCCCGAAATTCTGGCCCGCTTCGCGCCGTCGCGCGAGCCGCGCACCAGCCCGCCCGACGTGGTGTTCTACACCGGCTGCAACGTCTTGAAGACGCCGCACATCGCGCTGTTATGCCTCGACATCCTCGACCTGCTCGGGGTCGATTACGAGGTGATGGGCGGGGTCGGGCAATGCTGCGGCGTCTACCAGTATCGCGCCGGCGATTTCGTCACCAACAACAAAATCGCCTACGCGACGATCGACGGGCTCGCGTCGGCCGGCGCCTCGACCGTGCTGTCGTGGTGTCCGTCGTGCCAGATCTCATTGGGCGAAGTCTCGCTGCCGAACTACGAATTGCAGTTCGGTGCCAAGCCGTTCGACCTCAACCCGTTCCTCGGCTTTCTCGCCGCTCATGCCGACCGTCTCGCCGCGTTGATGACATGCCGGGTCGAGAAAAAGATCGCCTTGCACGAGCGGCCGGTGTTCCCGGAGGTGATCGCCGCAGTCAAGAAACTGCTGTCGATCGTCCCCGGCGCCGAACTGGTCGAGATCGACGTGCCGCGCGTCGGGACCCAGGCCAACAGCCTCGCGCAACTGCCGAAATACAAGCGCGAATTGGTGCAGCGCGAATTGCAGGCCGTCGCCGACGCCGGGGTCACGACCCTGGCGACGATCTACCACGCCTGCCACCGCGAG
>DATLTH010000479.1:0-2589 GCA_035533695.1 Allostellaceae bacterium
AGAACCGAACCGCACTCGCCGAAACGGCAACGGCGGCGGCCCATTCGCTGGCCGACGCGCTGCGGCATCTTGCGGCGAACGGCGAGGAGCTGGCCGAGTTGATCGGCTGCCAGGGCGTCAACGGGTTTTTGTCGGATGCGGCTTTCCGTCGACGCTTCCAGGACGCGCTTGCTCGCCCCTTCGCGATCGACGCGACGCGGCCCTTGACCGCGACAAATTCGCTCCTCGGCATCCCTTCGCACGCGGTCGGGCACCGCAGCCACTTGACGATCTCTGAGGTGGAGCTCCAGGGGCTCGACGACCTTTGCGCGGTGCGCCTCACCGAGTCCTCGGCTGAAGCGGCGCGGCAACGGCTCGAGGCGCGGGGCGACAGGCGGATCGTGGTGCCGATCGCCGGCGTGTTCGTGCTGATCCCTTTTGAGCATATTTTCGGCGACCAGGTGGCGGCAGAGCGGGCGGCGCGGCGGGCGCAGATGCCGATGGCGGTTGTCCCGTTCGAGGATGGCTGGATCGTTGTCGCGCGGCAATATACCGGCGAGGTGGAGTGATGGACGCTGCACAGGAGGTGCGCCGCGCCGCGATCACCGCCGAGCTGAGAAAGCGCGGCGCCGACGAGGTGACCGGCACCGCGCGCCGCGAGCTGGTAAACGAACTGACCGCCCTCCTGAGCCCGCCCGCGAAGCCGGCGGCGATCGATGATCGTGTCGCCGGCCTCGCCCTTCGGGCCGATACGCTTTCCCGCGCCCTTGATGCGCACGAATGGTCGGGCTCCGACCGCCGGCTGATCGCGGACGCCCTGGCGGATACCTTGTCGGCGCTGCCGCAGGGTGTGTTTTTACCACCGACCCGTGCCGTGTCGGGCCGGCCGCCGGTCGCAGTTCTGCCGGCCCAGGTTACGCAGCCGCTCTCCGATCCCCTTGTCACAGGGGATGCCCGCGAAAGTTCGCGTACCGATCTGGAAAACACGTTGAGCGGCATGCTCGGCCCGGCGCCGGGCGCCGATGCCGGCGGCGAGGGGGCCTGACATGCCGGTCTTCCCGGATGTCGCTTCGTTTGCCGGGGTCGCGCCGTCAGGCGATCTGACCGCGCTCGACGCGGTGCAGGCGAACGAAGCGGCCGGGCGCGCGGCAGCGATCCAGGACTTCAACCGCCCGGCGATGCCCCAGGGGTCCGCCTTCCCGGCGGGCGCCGCGGCGAACCCGAGCTGGTACGCGGCGCCGGCGAACGGACGCAATGCGGTCGATGTTCTCGGGCCAATCCCGCCGCGCGATCTGATCCTCGGGCGCCCGCTTGGCGAGCTGCCGCCGGAGTTTTTGGCCGCGACGCAGGAAACACAGGATGAAGCGCTAGCCACCTCGCCCACCGCACAACGCCGCGCAGCCGTGCGCCGCGTCCTGCTTGCCAGCGCCTCCAAGGGATGATCCTGATGCCGCAGAGCAACATCCTGCCGCCGCCCGGCGCGTGCTGCTGAGCCGGCGCGTGTGAACCATGGCCGGCAACCTGCAAGTCGCGCTCGACCAGCTCGCCGGCGAGATCCGCACCGCTCGACGCGCCGATCGCCGCGGCGCCGGAGGGCGGCGAGCGGCCCGCGCGGCGAGCGAGATCGCGCTGGCGCCGGCCAGTCCCGGCCGCCCGAATTGAGGATGAACAACCCGCCATGAGCCGGCAGGATCGCATCGCCGAAATCCGCGCCGCCGGCGCCGGCGACCCGGTTTAAAGGCCGGCGATGCCGATCAGGCCCGAGAACCGCGACCGCTATCCGCCGAACTGGCGGCAGATCAGCGAACACATCCGGTTCGGCCGGGCCGGCGGCCGGTGCGAATGTTGCGGCGAATGCGGCATCGATCACCGGGCCGAGCCGGGCGCGACGACGAGCCGGCCGCGCGCTCGTTGCCGCGCGGTGCACGCGCTGCCTCACCCGGTGACCGGTAGCGCGGTCGTGCTGACCGTGGCGCACCTCGATCATATGCCGGAGAACGTCGAACCGGGAAATCTGCGCGCCTGGTGCCAGCGCTGCCACAACACCTATGACGCGCCGATGCGGCGGCGCAATGCCCGGCATCGGGCCGGCCAGCTTGAGTTGCCGCTGTGAACGCCGCCCGCCGCCGACCGCAGCGCAGCGGCCAGGCCGGCGATGCCGCGCGGTCGCGGCAGAAGCGCAAACCCTCTGACCGGGCGCCGGCCCGCCAGGCGAAGCCGATCGAACAACAATTTCCCTCGGCCTGGCCGAACGCGCCGGAGGATCTACAGGGCATCGCGCGCACCCTGTCGCGCGGGCTGCGCTGAGCCGATCGCCCAAGGACCGGCGCTGTTCGGCCACACTCGGTAGCGGCTTGGCACCGAATTGCTACCGAACCTTTATTCGCGCCACGCGAGCCGCTACCGCCCGCGGTCGCGGCGCCACTCGTCCCCGCACGCGCCACCCTCAGTCGTTCCCAGGTCAGCCGGCCAACGGCGCAGGCGTTTCAACATACCGTCGGTGCGGACGCGATAAACCGCGAGAACGCCGCCGCCGTTTCGCAGCGCGACATAGTCCTTGTCGCCTACCTCATACAGCCCGGACCCCGACGTCGACGGGATGGCCGCGCT
>DATLTH010000480.1:0-8305 GCA_035533695.1 Allostellaceae bacterium
CGGTTCGGCGATGCTGGACAAGACCTATCGCCCCGCGAGCGTGGAAACCCGCCAATACGAGGCGTGGGAGCGCGCCGGCTGCTTTGCCGCCGATCCGGCGAGCGCGAAGCGGCCCTACACGATCATGATGCCGCCGCCCAATGTCACCGGCAGCCTGCACATGGGGCATGCGCTGACCTTTACGTTGCAGGACATCCTCATTCGCTTCGAGCGCATGCGCGGGCGCGATGCGCTGTGGCAGCCCGGCACCGACCATGCCGGCATCGCCACCGAGATCGTCGTCGCCAGCCGGCTCGCCGAGCGGCAGATCGACAAGCGTACCCTCGGCCGCGAGGCGTTCATCGAGCGGGTGTGGGAGTGGAAGGCCGAGTCCGGCGGCACGATCACCCGCCAATTGCGGCGGCTTGGCGCCTCGGCCGATTGGGCGCGCGAGCGCTTCACGATGGACGAGGGATTGTCGGCGGCGGTGCGCCGGGTGTTCGTGACGCTCCACCGCGAAGGGCTGATCTACCGCGACAAGCGGCTGGTCAACTGGGACCCGGTCATGCACACGGTGATCTCGGACCTCGAGGTCGAGAGCCGCGAGACCCAGGGCAAGCTGTGGCATATCCGCTATCCGCTCGAAGGCGACGCCGGCCGTTTCATCGTGGTCGCGACGACCCGGCCGGAGACGATGCTCGGCGATACCGGGGTCGCGGTGCATCCCGACGACGCGCGCTACACCGCCCTCGTCGGCAAGAAGGTGCGGTTGCCGCTGGTCGGAAGGCTCATTCCGATCGTCGCCGACGAATACGCTGACCCGGCGATGGGCAGCGGCGCGGTCAAGATCACCCCGGCGCACGATTTCAACGATTTCGAGGTCGGGCGCCGGCATGGTCTGGAGGTGCTCAACATCTTCGATCGCGATGCGCACATGAACGATGCGGTCCCGGAAAAATACCGCGGTCTCGAACGCTTCGCCGCGCGTCGGGCGGTGCTCGCCGATCTCGAGGCCGAGGGGCTGATCGAGAAGACCGAAGATCACGTGCTGATGGTGCCGCACCACGACCGCTCCGGCGAAATCATCGAGCCGTGGCTGACCGACCAGTGGTTCTGCAACGCCGCCGAATTGGCGAAGCCGGCGATCGCGGCGGTCGAGAGCGGCCAAACCCGGTTTGTGCCGCGGCAGTGGGAGAACACGTTTTTCGAATGGATGCGCAACATCCAGCCCTGGTGCATCTCGCGGCAATTGTGGTGGGGCCACCAGATACCCGCGTGGTACGGACCGGACGGCAAGGTGTTCGTGGCCGAGAGCGAGGCGGAAGCGTCGCGGGAAGCCGCGGCGCATTACGGCGGCGAGGTTGCGCTGAGCCGCGACGAAGACGTGCTCGACACCTGGTTCTCCTCGGCCCTGTGGCCGTTCTCGACCCTGGGCTGGCCCGAGGAGACGCCGGAGCTCAAGCGCTACTACCCGGGCGACGTCTTGGTCACCGGCTTCGACATCATCTTTTTCTGGGTCGCCCGGATGATGATGCAGGGGCTGCATTTTATGAAGGATCAAGAAGGACGGGGCGAGGTGCCGTTCCGCACCGTCTACATCCACGCCCTGGTGCGCGACGAGCGCGGCCAGAAGATGTCGAAGTCGCGCGGCAACATCATCGATCCGCTCGACCTTATCGACCGCTACGGCTGCGACGCGCTGCGCTTTACCCTGGCCGCGCTCGCTTCGCCCGGCCGCGACATCAAGCTCGCCGAGAGCCGGGTCGAGAGTTCGCGCAACTTCGCGACCAAGCTGTGGAACGCCGCGCGCTACGCCGAGATCAGCGGCTGCAGCCTGAAGCCGGGCTTCGATCCGCGAACCTGCCATCTGACCGTCAACCGCTGGATCGCCGGCGCGACGCGCGAGTGCGCGGCGGCGGTCACGGGTGCGCTTGAGGCTTTCCGCTTCGACGAGGCGGCAAATCACCTCTACCATTTCCTGTGGGGCAGTTTCTGCGACTGGTACCTCGAATTCACCAAGCCGATCCTGGCAGGCGACGATGCGGCGGCGGGCGCCGAGACGCGGGCGACGACCGCGTGGGTTCTGGCGCAAACGCTGCACCTGCTGCATCCGCTGATGCCGTTCCTGACCGAGGAGGTGTGGCAGCAGCTCGCCGGCGCCCAAGTGGCTACCCCAGGGGCGACCCCAGGAGCCATTGAGGCGGGCATGCTGATCGTCGGGCATTGGCCCGATTTGCCGCCCGAATTGCACGACCCGGCGGCGGCGGCCGAGATGGAGGCCCTGATCGCGGACTTGTCGGCGATCCGGGCGGTGCGCGCCGAACTGAACATCCCGCCGGGCACCCGCATCGCGGCCGAATTGAGGGACGCGGATCCGGCCGCAGCGGCGCGGGTCGGGAAATATGCCGATTATTTCCTGCGGCTCGCGCGCGTCGACGTGAGCGAGGGCGCGGCGGGAGGCGGCGCGGTGCAGGTGGTCGGCGCCGGAGCGACGTTCGTCCTCCACGTCGGCACGATCATCGATCTGTCGCGCGAAAAGACCCGGATCGCCAAGGAGATCGAACGCTTCGACGCCGATCTCGCGCGCTTTGCGCAAAAGCTCGCGAACCCCGCCTTCCTCGCCAAGGCCAAGGCCGAGGTGATCGAGGAGCAGCGCGAGCGCGAAGCCGACGCAAGGCGCGGTCGCGAGCGCCTGAAGGCCGCCTACGACCGCATTGCCGCGGGGTGAAAAAGGCGATCCTTTTTGACCGTTTGGCATGCCGGATTCCGGTAGACTGGCGCGATGACCAAAACCGCGCTGATCACCGGCATAACCGGCCAGGATGGAGCCTATCTCGCGAAGTTTCTGCTCGCGAAAGGCTACCGGGTGGTCGGCGGGCTGCGCCGCTCGTCGAGCGGCGCGATGCCGCGGCTGCACGAATTGGAGATCGCGGACGATGTGAGCTTTGTCGATCTCGACCTGGCCGAGATCACCAATATCGGGCGCGCGCTGGAAAAGGTCCAACCGGACGAGATCTACAATCTGGCCGCGCAGAGCTTTGTCGGCCTGTCGTTCGAGCAGCCGATCTATACGGCAGACATCGATGGCATCGGCGCGCTTCGCCTGCTCGAAAAAATCCGGCAAGCGATCCCGTCGGCGCGGTTTTACCAGGCCTCCACCTCGGAGATGTTCGGCAAGGCGCAGCAGACGCCGCAGGACGAGACGACCCCGTTTTATCCGCGCAGCCCCTACGGCATCGCCAAGCTGTTCGCCCATTGGGCGACCGTGAATTATCGCGAGAGCTACGGGCTGCACGCCAGCTCGGGCATCTTGTTCAATCACGAATCGCCGCTGCGCAGCCGCGAATTCGTGACCCGCAAGATCACCTGGTCGCTCGCGCGGATTCGCCATGGCGGCCTGGATGTCCTGGAGCTTGGCAATCTCGACGCGTCGCGGGATTGGGGGTTCGCCGGCGATTATGTCGAAGGCATGTGGCTGATCTTGCAGCAAGACCAGCCGCAGGATTTCGTGCTCGCGACGGCCGAGACGCACACGGTGCGGGAGTTTGTCGAAACCGCGGCGCAGCGCTTCGGGTTCGCGATCGAATGGTCGGGATCGGGGGCGCAAGAGCGCGGCACCGACCCGCGCACCGGCAAGACGATCGTCCGGGTGAACCCGGCCCTCTATCGCCCGGCCGATGTCGACGCGCTGGTCGGCCGCCCGAACAAGGCGCAACAGATTTTGGGCTGGCGACGAACGGTAGGGTTCGAGCAACTCGTCACGCTGATGGCCGAAGCCGACGACAAGCGCGTGCGCGACGGCTCCAACCGAATCTAGCATGGTGCGGTGCGGGTTCTGCCGGGAGGACCAATGATCAGAGAGCGGCTTCTTTCTTTCGGATTGCCGACGTACCAGGTCGACGCGCTGTGCTTGATGGACGGCAAGAAGCCGTTTGCCGGCGCGCGGGTGCTCGAGATCGGCGGCCACGATCTGCCGGCGGAGGTAAAATTCGAGGTCCTCGGCGCCCGATCGTGGTTCTGCGTCGATCTGGTAGATCACGGCACATTCCGCTTTATCGACAAGTCGGAGGACGGCAAAATTCAATACAAGGTCGCGGTTGACGGCGGCTACCAGACCTATGATCCGCTGCACACCGCCGACGAAATCGGCACGGTCGCACTGGACGCCGTGCGACCCGATATCCTCGGCAAGAGGTCGGGTTTCCTGGTCGGCAATGCGGCCGACATTCCGGAGTGGTTTGCTGAACAGTTCGACGCGGTAATCAGCATCGCGGCCTTCGAGCATCTATCGATGTTCGCACTCATCATCAAAAAACTTCACGACGCGCTGGATAAAAACGGCAATCTTCAGGCGTATTTCGGCCCGATCTGGTCGTCCTACTGCGGTCATCATGCCTGGATAAGCGAAGATTTGAATTTTAACGACCTGGGACCGATTGGCTGGTGGGACCACTTGTTGTTGTCGCAGCCGGAATTATATGAAAAACTGCGAGACGCGGATGTAGAGGCAGAAATAGCATCATTTGTCGTCGACGCAATATACTGCTCGCCGACGATTAACAAGCTGTTCTTTGAAGACTATGAGAAATACATGGAGTTGTCGCCGTTTCCAGGTTTCTCGCTGGAAAGCTACGGAAACCGAAGAATACCTCCCGAAATCGCCGGCAGACTCGCCGCCATGTACCCGCGCTATCGGCGGTTCGATGCCTACGGCATCGTTCTCAACGCCTGGAAGACCCCGTAGGATTCAGCGGTGGCTGCGGGCGGTTTCGCTATTCCGCTCCAAGCGCGCGGCGGAAGCGGTTTTTCAGGAAGACGCCGTCGCGCGACGGCAAGACGCGGGGCGGTTCGTCGGCGCGGATCGGGACGCGGGCGAACAGCGTCCGGTCGAAATCCCTGAGCCGCGCCGCGAACTCCGATAGCGCCGCCATATCCGTGATGTCGAATGCGGCGTCGATGCCGCAGGCGCGCGCCACGGCGACGAGGTCGACGCCGGCTTGCGTGTGGCTCGCCTGCATGCCGGTCTCGCCGTAATGGCCGTTGTCGAAGACGACGATCGCCAAATTGGGCGGGCATTCGACCCCGATCGTCGCGAGCGCCCCCAAGCCCATCAGCATCTCGCCGTCGCCGGTGACGACCAGCACATTCCGGTCGGGCCGCGCGATCGCCAGCCCGAGGCCGACCATCGACGCGGCGCCCATCGCGCCCCACAGGTAGAAGTTGTTGTCGTCGTCGCCGACGCTGGCCGCATCGTAGGTCGTCGAACCGAGCCCGGTGACGACGAGCAGGTCGCCCCGCCGGTCGAGCAGCGCGCGGATCGCATCGCGGCGCCAAAGGCCATTGGCGAGGCGCGGGTCGTTGGTCTGTGCCGCGCCGCTCATTTGACCCACCTTTTGGCGCCGATCAGCCGCTGCGCCAGCAATACCGCGGTGACGAGGCTGCCGTTGAAGGCGATGTCGAAGGCCGCGGTCACGGTTTCGCCCGCCTCCTCGGCATGCTCGACCCGGTAGACCAGCACGTCCATCAACTCGAGCGCCGCCTGGGTCTTCGTCCCCATCGGCACCTGCCACGGGTTGAACTCGGCCCATTCGCCGCGCATCGTCACCAGGATGACCAGCGGAAACCGACAGGATTTCGTCAGTGACAGCAGGTTGATGCAATTGCCGACGCCGCTCGACTGCATCAAGAGCGCAGTGCGCTGCCCGCCGAGCCAGGCGCCGGCGGCGAGGCCGATCCCTTCCTCCTCGCTGGTCAGCGCGACGGCGCGGATCAGGGGGTCGGCCCGAACGCGCTCGATCAGCCGCGCGTGCCCGGCATCGGGGACATAGCCGACCTGGCGGATATCGGCCGCTTTCAGCGCCGCGAAAATGTCGTCCGGCCATTGGGGCGCGGGGGAGGAATCCGTCATGATCGCCTTCCGTCGTGGTGCGCGAGATTGCGTCGCCGGGGCGTTGCTGACAAGGCCATGACGGGGCCGACCGCTCAGCCGGGTTCGCCGTCGCCGCCGGGCCGCGGACCGGTGTAGCGGGCGCGCGGTCGGATCAGCACGTCGCTGTCGTACTGCTCGATCGCATGGGCAATCCAGCCGACGCTGCGGGCGACGACGAAGAGGCTCAACGCGGCGCCCGGCGGCAGGCCGAGCGCGCTTGCCGCCGCGGCCAGCGCGAAATCGACGTTGGGGTGTTGGCCGGTCAATCGCATTGCCGCCGCTGCGGCTGCGGCGATGCGGGCGCCCTCGGCCGGCCGGGTCGCCGCAATCGCCGCGATAATCGCCCGGGCGCGCGGGTCGCCGTCGGGATAGAGCGGCTGGCCGAGCCCCGGCAGCGCTTCGTCGCGGGCGAGGCGGGCTGCCATCACGGCCATCGGATCGGCGTCATGGCCGATCTGGTGGAACAGCGCTTCGGCGCGCGCCGCCGCGCCGCCATGCCGGCGGCCCGACAAGGCCGAGAGCGCGGCCGACACCGCGGCATAGGGCGTCGCGCCGGTCGAGGCGACGCAACGCGCGACAAAGGTCGAGGCGTTGAGCTCGTGGTCGGCCAGCAGCACCAGGACGCGGCGGACGAGATCGCTGCCGGCGGCGTCGAGACCCCACGATGCTGCCAGATGCGCGTGCACCGGCTCACCCGCGTCGGCGGTGCCACTGACCGCCGCGGCCAGTTCGTAAAGGATGGCCGCGCCGGTGCGGGCCACCCCATCCCGTGTCAGGTCAAGCGCCGCCATGTCGGCGGCGGCGAGGGTCGCCAGCCGTATCTGGACGCGCTCGATCAGGCCGGGCCGATCTGCCCTGCGCCCAGTGTCCCCCTCACCGGTCCGCCGCTTCGCGCCGGACACCCTCTCCCCGCGTGCGGGGAGAGGGAAGGGATGAGGGGCCGACGCCCAACTAACTTGTCCGATGTCGCCGCCCCACAGCACTGCCGCCGCCGCTTCCAGCGTCGCGCTGTCGGCGAGGCTCAGCGCGTCGATGCCGCGGTAGTAAAAGCGGCCGTCCGCGATCAGGCAGATCGCCGAATCGATGACCGGGATCAGCGCCTCGCGCCCATGCCCGATGCCGCGGCCGGCACGCAGCCGCTCGACATCCGCTTCGCGGTAATGCCGCTCGCGGCTGCCCGGCACCGCGACGGAATGGATCATGCCGCGGCTGACATAGGCATAGAGCGTGTCGAGCTTCACGCCGAGCCGGGCGGCGGTTTCGCGGGCGTTCAACAAGGACTGATGAATTGATTCCACAAATCAATATTGACACTATGTGCGCCGCAATATCAAGCTGCCGCACCGAGTCTGCCCAAGGGAGCGCACGCCATGGCGAAACGCATCGATGTCGGCAAACTGGCGACGATGGTCGGCACCCTCTACCCGCCGCCGTTCGACATCCCATGCCGGGCGCGCGAGCGCACCCGGCTCGGCGACGCCGCCGGGCTGACCCAGTTCGGCGTCAACCTCCTGCGCCTGCCGCCCGGCGCCTGGTCATCGCAGCGCCACTGGCATACCGCTGAGGACGAATTCGTCTATGTGCTGGCGGGCGAAGTCACCCTGGTGAGCGATGCCGGCGCCGAAGTTTTGCATGCCGGCGACGCGGCCGGCTTCAAGGCCAACGACCCCGACGGGCATTGCCTGCAAAATCGCGGCGCGGCCGATGCCGTTGTGCTCGAAATCGGCACCCGGGTCGCCGGCAATATGGCCTATTACAACGACATCGACATGATCGCACAGCCGGGCGGCGCCTATGCCCACCGCGACGGCACGCCGTACCCGAAGACCGAACGCCGCGGGCCGTAGCGAGGCGAGAGGAGCCGCTTTATTCGATCACCTTGTCGGCCAGCGACAGCAGCGCCGGCGGCACGGGGAGGCCGAGCGCCTTGGCGGCTTTGAGGTTGATCACCAGCTCGAATTTGCTCGGCTCCTGGATCGGCAGGTCGCCCGGCTTCGCGCCGCGCAAGATGCGGTCGACGTACTCGGCGGCGTGCCGGTACAACGCGAGAAAATCGACCCCATAAGACATCAGGCCGCCCAACTCCGGGTATCCGGCGGCCGGATAGATGGTCGGCAGGCGGTATTGCTCGGCGAGGGCGACGATCAGCTTGCGATTTGCCCCCGCTGCGCCGCTCGGCATTGAAATCAGGCCGCCGTTCGGCTCGGCGGCAAACGTGCTGATGACCCGCGCGATCGAGGCGGCATCGTCGATTTCGGCCGCGTTCACCCGAACCCCGAGCGAGCGGGCGGCGCTCTCGGCCGGGCTTTGCCACGTTGTCGGATAGTTGACGCCGCCGACCAGAACGGCGACGCGAGTGAGCGCCGGCGCGATCTCCTTCAACAATTCGAGCGATTT
>DATLTH010000481.1:0-2452 GCA_035533695.1 Allostellaceae bacterium
GCTTCACCCGCCCGCGGTCGAGGTTATTCACCTGGAAACGGCGCAACCAACGGTGCCCTTGCTGGCCTTGATGGAACATATCGCCGATCAGCTCGCGGCTGTCTTCGAGATCATGCTCGCCCATCTTTGCGGTGCCAATGTCCAGTCCTTCGCCGGAATGCCGCTCGGCGTCATTGAATATGACGAAAACCAGCAGAAGGCGTTCAAGTGCCGCTACGGGTACGGTAGCCGGATGGGTGATCGGATTGTTCCGTTCGGTTAGCCGCCGGCGCTATTTTCCAACAGAAAGCCGGTTCCGCAACATCAGGTCCCGGCATGACGACCAGTGCGGAAATCAGGAAATCTCCACAAAACCCACCCCGCTGAAATCCGGCCCCTTTCCCCGTGCAGATTATACGTGCGCAATAGAAATGAACGGCAGAGCAGAGGCCAGCCGCTGTCAGTGCTCCCGGCGCTGGTCTCGCAGCGCGCGGCCGCGCATGCGCCGGTTGTGTGCTCGGATAAAAGCGCGTCGCGCGGCCTTGGCGTTTATTGGCCGCCGCCGCCATTTGCGCCGGCGCCCCGCGCCAGTCTCCGACGGAGCCGCCACGGTCAGCGTCATGGCCCGGCCATGCTCGAAGGCGTCCTGCAGGTCGTCGGTGACATAGGCTGTTGCATCGCCACCGGCCCGGAAATTGACGCACCATCCGTCAGGGCGGCTGGTGATCAGGATCCCGCGCGCACGCAGCTCGTCGACGATCGTCATGATGAGGGAGGGGATCTGCTCACCGGCCATGGCACCGGCTTGCGCCGGAATCGGGGCGGGCGTCAACGCCCGCGATGCGCTCTCGCATCGCCGTCTGCCGGCCAGACGGGTCCAGAGGCAGCTAAGGCATTGCACAGCCAAGCGTAATTGTATCTATCTGATTTTCAATTGAAAATACCACGCCAATGTCGTATATTGACTTTGAGGAATAGCCATGAGACCCGAGACCCTCGAAACCCGGCTCTTGAAGCGCATCGACCGCAAGCGCGGCGACGTGTTTCTGCGCGCCGATTTCGCCGATCTCGGCGGCTACGATCAGGTCGGCCGCACGCTGCGTCAGCTGGTGCGCGAGGGCCGGCTCGTCAAAGTCGGGCAGGGGCTATATGCGCGGGCGCGCCCGTCGATGACAAGCGGCGCGCCGGTGCCGGTCGGCGGCCTCGCCGCGCTCAAGGAAGCGCTGCGCCGGGTCGGCGTGGAAACGCTGCCGAGCCGGCTCGAGCAGGCCTACAACGCCGGGCAGACAACGCAAGTACCGACCGGCCGCGTCGTCGGCGTCAACCGCCGCGTGCGCCGCAAGATCGGATATGGCGGGATCAATCTGAGCTTCGAGCGTGCTGGACCCGCGCCTCGTTGAGCGGGTCGCCGGGGATCTCGGCACCTCACCGGGGCTGGTCGAGAAGGACTGGCATGTCGTCCGCGCCCTCGGGGTGATCGCGCAAGTCGAGACCGGCGGAATGGCGCCGGCCTTTTCCGGCGGCACCTCGCTTTCGAAGGGTTGGGAGCTCATCAAGCGGTTCTCCGAGGACATCGATTTCAAGGTGGCCGAGCCGCCGGCGGCGAGTCTGTCTGCCGGCCGGCGTGCGCGCAGCAATTACCGCCGGCGCATGTTCGACGCGCTGACAGGCGCCGGCTTCGCGCTTGAAGGCATGCCGGAGGTGAGAAACGACAGCCGTTTCTTCGCAGCCGATCTCGCCTACGGCGCGCAGTTCGGGGCAGGGGAGGGGCTGCGGCCTCATATCCGGATCGAGGTCTCGTTCCGTGCGCCGGCCGTGCCGCCGATCGCTCGGCCGATCCGGTCCCTGATCGCCGCAGCAGCACGGGAACCGGCCGAAGTAGCGGCCTTTCCGTGTGTCGATGTCGTCGAGACCGCCGCCGACAAGCTGAGCGCGCTGGCCTGGCGCGTCCGCGTGCGCCGTCGCGGCGAACCGAAGGATGACCCGACGATCGTCCGGCACCTGCACGATCTGGCGGCGCTCGAAGCGGCCGTGGCGTCGGCACCAAAATTTCGCGAGCTCGTGCTAGCGGCGGTCGCGGCGGATGTCGGTAGGGGAGGGGAGAAGGATCCCCCGACCGATCCCGACGTCATCTTCGCCGGCATGCTGCAGCGGCTCGAAACTGACGTGCTATGGGAAAAGGAGTATGAGGATTTCGTGCGAGGGGTGTCATACGCGAGCCCAGACCGAGTGCTGTCATTCGCCGCCGCACTTACCGCAGCGGTGCGGTTGATCGCCCTCATCTGTCGGGATGTTCCGGCAGCCGATTAAGAGTCCGTTTCGCTTCAGATGTAAAAGCGAAACGGGAGTGGCGCGGAGACGGTAGCAGGCCCGGCAGTTAGGATTTCGCCTGTAAGGTCTGCGAATCGCAGGGTCACCGGAAGCCCGTCTGCAAAGCCGGCATTGTTGAAATTGAGCTTGGTGAGTGCCATCA
>DATLTH010000482.1:0-2205 GCA_035533695.1 Allostellaceae bacterium
CCCGCCGCCGCCGCCCGGCACCGCCGGCTGCGCCAGGCGGTCCTTGATCTTCTCGAAAAACGGCCCGTGCGAGGTCCATTCCGGGTTCCACAGGCCGGGCGTCGCGTGCACCGCCGCAGTGATGCCGAGCCGCTCCAATTCGGCCCATAGCGGGTCGTAATAGGGGTGGTTGAGATAGCGGTCCTCGACGAACATCGGCCGGATGAAGACGGCGCGGAACGATGGCAGCCGCGTCACCCGCGCCAGTTCGGCAAGCGCGAAATCCATATTCTGCAGGGGCAGGATCGCGGCCGCGAACAGCCGGTTCGGCGCGGCCTTGCAGAAATCGGCGATCCAGTCGTTGTAGGCGCGAGAGAGCGCGTACGCCACGTCCGGGTCGCGCACCAGAAAGAACCCCTCGGCAAACCAGGTCGGGTAGAGCAGCGTCTGGTCGACCCCCATCGCGTCCATGTCGGCCAGGCGCGCCTGCGGGTCCGCGGCGCCCGCGGTCATCGCATGGCGGGTGTGCGGGTCGAGTTCGCCGATATCGTCCCAGGTCATCCCCGGATGCCACAGCGCATGACGCGGCAAATTCGGGTTGCCCCGATCGCGGAAAATCTCGCCGTTGACCTTCAGGTAGGAGGCGTGAGGGCCATCCTGCCGCCACAGCGCATGCCGGCCGAGCGTGCGGTATTCCGGATCGAGATATGTTTCCCACAAGGCCGCGGGCTCGACGACATGGCTGTCGCTGTCGAATACCGCGAAATCCTTCCTCGCCATCCAACCCTCCCGTGTCTCGCCCCCGTCACGACCGGGCTTGACCCGGGCCTGACGATGCCGGGCCTGCCGATGCCGGGCATGACGATGCCGGCCATGCCGATGAAGAAAGCGGCCGAAGCGGTGCTGGCCTAATTTCGCGTGACCGACGCCTCGGGCTTCAGCGAGGCACGGACTTCCTCTTCGGTCGGCCACCAGTCGGGGCGCTCGATCTCGGTGACGCGCTCGCGGATGATCCGGCCCGGCGCCTGCACCTTGTAGAGGCGGCGGGCGTTGGCGCCGAGGAATTTGGCCTGGTCCTCCTTGGGCAGACCGTATTGCTGCATCGTCTCGATCGCCCGCCAGGCGTCGTCGCCGTCATGATGATAGACGTCGGACGACCAGCACAATATGTCGCCGTAGAACTCCGGCAGGCGCGCCGGCGGCGCCTCGTCGCCCTCGAAGCCGGTCATGCAATGCTCGAAGAAGGTCTCGCTCGGCAGGCGCTTCAAGGGCGGCAATTGCCGCTCGTTGCGGTAGAGGCGGTAGGCCTTGTCGCACTCGTCAATGAGGAAGCTGAGCCAGGTCGACGAGGCTTCGAACACCGCGGCGTTGATCTTGGGGTGGCGATCGAAAAAGCCGGACATCAGCACCATCGTCACCCACAGCGCCGCCTCGGCCTGGAAATTCTGCACGTTGGTCAGGAACGAGTGCGGCAGGCCGGCGGTCGCCACCGTCTTGCGGACCAATTCGGCGCCGGAATACTGCTCGCTATAGCCGGACGGCTTCGAGCTGCCGAAGGCCGGGAACGGATGCATGCCGTAGACCATGCCGGTCTCTTCGAGCGCGTCCCAGACCGGCTCGTATTTCGGCTGCATCGGGTAATTGCCCATCGCATCCATCGGGCGGATCAGTGCGACCCGGCAGCCCAGCGCCGCGACGCGGTGGATCTCGGCGACCGCATAATCGGGATGCTGCATCGGAATGAGGGCGGCGAAAAACAGCCGCTCGGGATCGGCCAGCGTGTATTCGTAGGCCCATTCGTTGTAGGCGCGGCAGCATGCCTTGGCACCGAGCGCGTCCTCCAGCCAGGGATAGATGTCGATCTCGGTCGGGATGATCATCACCTGATCGATCCCCTGGATGTCCATGTCCTTGAGGCGCGGCTTCGGCTCGTAGGAGCCGGCATGGTCGAGATAGGCGACCTGCTCCTGGGTCAGCGCCGTCTTCGGGTTGAGGTTGCGCACGTTGAGGGCGCGCTGAATGTCGTGCTTGACGCCGGGACCGGCATTGGTGATGACCCGCATTGTGCCGGGGATGCCGCCCTTGCGCGGCGAGCCGAGACCGACGCCGGCGCGGCCGTTGACGATCAGGAGGCGGCTGTCGGCGTCCCACCAGATCGTCGCCTTCAACGCATCGAGCTCGTCGCGGGTCAGGAAATCCTTGGCCCGCTCCCAAATGAGGGGCGGC
>DATLTH010000483.1:0-3590 GCA_035533695.1 Allostellaceae bacterium
ATCGCCGGGATCGGCCGCGCCTTGCCGGGCATGGCGGCGCGGGTCATCGACGCCGACGGGCTGGCGGTGACGCCGGGGTTTATCGACATCAAGACCCATTCCGATTTCACTTTGCCGATCAACCCGAAGGCCGAAAGCAAGGTGCGCCAGGGGGTGACAACCGAGATCATCGGCCATTGCGGCTATTCGGTCGCGCCGGTGTTGCCGGGCAAGGCGCAACTGCTGGCCGATTACCTGAGCGGCGGCGCGCCGTGGCTGCCGTTCCGCGAGATCGGGTTTCCCGCCTATCTCGACACCTTCCCCAAGGTCGCGGTCAATGCCGGCATGCTGGTCGGCCACAACACCTTGCGGCTGATGGTGATGGGGCTCGACGACCGCGCGCCCACCGCTCCCGAGCTTGAGCAGATGACCCGGCTGCTCGACGAAGCGCTCGGCGCCGGGGCGCTCGGGCTGTCTACGGGGCTGTTCACCCCGCCCGGCAGCTTTGCCGAAGCCTCGGAGATCATGGCGTTGTGCGCGGTCGTGGCGCAGCACAAGGCGCTCTATTTCACCCATATCCGCGATGAAGCCAACAAGGTGCTGGAGGCGCTCGACGAAGCCATCGCGGTCGCCCGCGCCTATCCGATCCATGTCGAGATCGTCCACCTGAAATGCTCGGGCATCGACAATTGGGGCAAGGCCGGGGAAATTCTCGCGCGCATCGAGCGAGCCCGCGCTGCGGGATGCGATATCGATTGCGACGCCTATCCCTATGCCGCCGGCGCCAACCCATTGAAAAACCTGCTGCCGCCCTGGGTGCAGGTCGGCGGCAACGCGGCGATGCTGGCGCGCCTCGCCGAGCCCCAGACGCGCGCCCGCATCGAAGCGGAGATTGCCGATGACGGGCTCAACAATTGGGGCCGCATCCCGTCCTGGGAGGCGGTGCAGGTGTCGATCTCGCCGAAATTGCCGCAATCCGCCGGCCGGACGATCGCGCAGCTCGCCGCCGAGCGCGACGCCCTTCCGATCGATGTCGTCTGCGATCTCTTGATCGAGGATAACGGCGCGACCCGCGTGCTGATCACCTCGATCTCCGAAGACGACATTCGCACGATCGTGCGCTCGCCGACCGCGCTCGTCGGCTCCGACGGCAATTGCGTCGCCGATTACGGCATCGTCGGCCAGGGCCTGCCGCATCCGCGCTTCTACGGCACCTTTGCGCGCATCATCGGCCAATACGTGCACGACGAGCGCCTGCTGCCGCTGGAACTAGCGATCCACAAGATGACCGGCGCCACCGCGCGCGCCCTCCGCCTGCGCGACCGCGGCCGTCTCGCCGAAGGCCTGCGCGCCGACGTGGCGATCTTCGACCCGCAAGATTTCCGCGACCGGGCGACCTACGCCATGCCGCACCAATACCCGAGCGGGGGCCGGACGACGGTCATCGTCAACGGAATCGTCGTCGTCGACAACGCGGTGCATACCGGCGCCTTGCCGGGCGTCGTGCTGCGCCGCCGCGCCGACGGCAGCGTCGGAGACCCCGCCTGACCTCGCGTCAATTGCGCAGCCGATGCCGGAAGACGATCGCCGCGGTCAGCAGCAGCACCGCGCCGGCCTGGTGCGCCGCCGCGAGCGGGATCGGCACGACGAGAAGCAGCGTCGCGACCCCAAGGGCGAATTGCATCGCCGCGACCGCCATCATTGCATGCAGCGCAAGGCGCGCCGGGCCGGGCAGGGCGGAGCGCCATCCCGCGAGCCATAAGATCAGCACAGACCCCACCGTCGCCATCGCCAGGAGGCGATGGTCGAACTGCACCGCGGCGATGTTCTCGAACCAGTTGCGGGCGAACGGGTGCAGCTGAGCGTATCCCGCCGGGACGAAGCTGCCGTCCATCAGCGGGAAGGTGTTGTAGGTCAGGCCGGCCTGCAATCCGGCGACAAAGCCGCCGGCGGCGATCGTCACCGCGACGAGGCCGATCATCGCCTCGCCGGCATGTCGCCAGCCCGGCGCAACCCGATGATCGGCCGGCCCGGCGAGGAGGCCGAGCGCGACCCACAGCGTCGCCGCATAGATCAGGAGCGCCAGCGCGAGATGCGCGACGAGCCGGTATTGGCTGACCTCGACCCGGTTCGCCAGGCCGCTTTCGACCATGTACCAGCCGAGCGCACCCTGCGCGAAGCCGAGCAGCAATATGCCCGCCAGCGGCAGGATCAGCCGGCGCGGCACCTGCCGGCGGAATAGGAAATAGGCAAACGGCAGCGCATAGGCGACGCCGATCAGCCTTCCCCACAGGCGATGCGCGTATTCCCACAGAAAGATGGTTTTGAAGTCTCCGAGGCTCATCCCCGCATTGAGCAGCCGGTATTGCGGAATGAGGCGGTATTTGTCGAATTCGGCGAGCCACTCTCGATGCGACAGCGGCGGCACGATGCCGCTCACCGGCTGCCATTCGGTGATCGACAGCCCGGACAGAGTGAGCCGCGTCACCCCGCCCAGCACCACCATGACCACAATCATGCCGCAGCACAGCAGCAGCCAAACCGCGAGCGGCCGCGCGCTCGGCATGCCGGAGGCGGCATTGGCCCCCGGTCGCCTCAGCGCTGTAGGAACCGCAAGCTCCGGCATCGCGTCCCGTTGCGACATGGTGTCCGAAGCGCATGACACCTCCCCGGCGCGATGACAAGCCGGCGTTATGACGCTGCCCCGATCGGCGCCGGTCCCCGCATCCGGAACAATCGACCGGAACCGTTTATTCCGATGGCTCATACCTCATATATCATTATCCGACCGCTATGATTCCTATCCCTCCGTTGACTTGGCCGATGGCATCGGGTAACCGTTGGCTCCGATACAGCTCTTCTGATGCCGCAACCAGCCTGCTGCCCGCGCTCGCGAGAAATGGCCGGCAATAGGGTATCGATTGGCCGAACTGTTTTTCGCTTCGTGGTCCGTTCACTGTTCTTGGTCAGGAAATAACCAAGCATTTCGTGGAAATTGGGCGTTTGCGCTGCGGTGAACGAACTTCTGCTCTCCTTTGTCCTGCTGTGCCTCGGCGCGGGCTTTGCCGTGATCTTGCGCTCGCGCCCGGGAGCGGCGCAGCTGGCCGGACAGAGCGGGGCGATTGCCGGCTCGATCGTGGGGCTCGCCGCGGCGATCGGCGTGCTGATCAGCGGCCACACCCGAGAGATCGTCGCGAACTGGCCGATGCCGGGCGGCGGATTTCATCTGGAGATCGACGCGCTGTCGGCGTTCTTTCTGCTTCCGGTGTTCGGCCTTTCCGCACTCGCCGGGCTGTACGGCCGCAGCTACCTGACCGGCCGCGACAGCGGGCGCGCGGCGACGACATGGTTTCACCTGAACCTGCTGACTGCGGCGATGGCCCTCGTCATCGTCGCCCGGGACGGGCTGCTGTTTCTGCTCGCCTGGGAGATCATGGCGCTGAGCCCGTTCTTTCTGGTGATCTTCGACGACCGCAAGGCCGAAGTGCGGCACGCGGCATGGACCTATTTGGCGGCGACGCACCTCGGAACGGCGTTCCTGCTGGTCATGTTCGTGCTGCTCGGCAACCATGCCGGAACCTCGGACTTCTCGGGCTATGCCGGTGTTCTGC
>DATLTH010000484.1:0-2418 GCA_035533695.1 Allostellaceae bacterium
CCGGCTTCGGATACACGGGCTCAATCAGCGCGCACAGAGCCCGCTACGGCATCACACGGCCCATCTCCGCCAGAAACGCAGCCCGCCGGGTCGGCTTGCTGTAGCGCTCAAACCCAGCCGTCGCCAAAGTCGCTTGCCGCATCGTCCGGGTCCCCTGCTGCTCCTGGCGGGGATTCTATAGGATGTTTCGTGGCCGAGGCGAAAGAAACTTGATGAGAGTGTCCGTAGGGCGTCTCGTCAATTCGGCCGAATCTCGGCGGCAAGCAGGTGGACGGCTCCTAGGAAGTTCCTTGTGGCCTAGTCGTTTCGCGTGGCGATTGCCCGAAACTGCTTGATTTCGGCTAACTCGCGCCGGTTCCGAGCTGCGCCG
Source organism: Allostellaceae bacterium (assembly GCA_035533695.1). Classification (GTDB taxonomy): domain Bacteria; phylum Pseudomonadota; class Alphaproteobacteria; order ATCC43930; family CGMCC-115725; genus DATARH01. Next base: position 371 of record DATLTH010000484.1, read on the forward strand.
ATCGAGCGGCCCAAGACAACGAGAGCCGATCCGTCTCTGGTCTTGAGCGAAGCTGCTCGGCTGTTAAGCATCAAACGGAATCGGTATTCACGATCTACCGGAACGCAACCGCGGCCACGGCGTCAGCGCGGCGATGTACGCCGAGCGTGGCGTAGGCGCGCGAGAGGTGAACCTTGATTGTGCCGACGCCGCGTCCCATAGAGCGCGCAATCTCCTTCGTTGATTTACCTTCCGCCAGGAGGTGCAGGACCTCCTGCTGTTGCGATGTAAGTCGCGTCGTCATCGCGGCCGGACGAAGGTCCTGGGCATCGTTGCCATCGCTCGCGTGCTCGCTCTCTGGCAATATCGCGGCGAGATTGTTGGAACAGAGCGCGACGCAGGCCAGAACGGCGTGCCGATCGTACAGAACGCCGCTTCCAACCTGAAGCTCGGTCAGTGCCGCGGCCAGGCCGGGCGTGCGGCGATACGCACGCTCGCATGTCATCGCCTCGAGGACATCGGCCACGGCGATGACCCGCGCGCCCCGCAGGATCGCTGCGCCGGTTATTCCCGCGGGATAGCCGGAGCCGTCGAGGCACTCATGATGCTGGCGGACGATGTCGGCGATCAACTCCGGAATCGGAAGGCTGCGGAGCAGGTTGTACCCGCGCTCGGAATGTGCCTGCAACTGGTTGAGCTCGACGATCGAGAGGGGGCCGGCCCGGTTGAGGACGGAGCCGGGGACACCGAGGTTACCGATGTCATGCAAGGCGGCGGCAACACGGATGGTCTCGATTTCAGCAGGCGGAATTTCGAGGGCTCCCGCGATCGCGGCGGCGGTGAAGGAGACGCGACGGTGATGCACCCCGGCCACTTGATCGTGCAGCGCAAGCGCGTGCGTAAGGGCTTGGCATGCCGCCCGCGCCGCCACGCTCAATCCAGGCGTGTCATACGCGATCCAGTCGGCTAAGTCCGACATGCCGGCGGCGACGGTCGCGGGTGCGCTGAATTCGGCGAGCGATCCCAGGCTAGTCATGTACGGCCTTTCTGCCGACGAAGGTACGACCTCAAGTGTCCGACCGAACCTCGCGGTTCGCGAAAGTACCGACTCGGCCCCGAAGCGGGGCCCCAACCGGGAATGACAACAGCACCTTGATACATTGAGAAGCAATTCGTTTGGAGTGAGTTCCCGCTCGACGTCGATCGGGCTAGCACACGCCGCATGTCTTCAACTGAGTCAACATCTTGACCTCGATTAGGCCGGGGCGATGGGGTGCCGCTTCACAGCTACGGCAGCTCTCGGCAAAGGCTTCATCGAGGATTTTCCATCAATTTGACGGACCTCGACGAAAGGTGGCGTGGATCACAAAAAATACAAGAGGGCAATTATGAGATTTACTGCAATTACCCATGCCTCGGGTGGGTGGTCAAACCAGCGCCGTCAAAAATGCGCGGTCGTGCGCCCCCTGGCAGTGTAAGAGCTGTGGGTAAGTGGTCCGCCCGATCGGCGCCCTGCTGCTGGAGCAGAACGGTGAATGGGCCGCCCAGCGCGCACGCTACATGAGCCTGGAAACCACCGCCTCGTTGGAAAGCGATGATCCCGACGGTCAGCCGCCTGGCCCCGGCGTGGCGCGACCCGAAGGGCACCGAACCCAGACCGCTTTCCGCCGAACTCGCCACCCTCAGCAGGATGACGCGCGCCCGACGCGGCGCCTCACCCACGCCCGGATCCCCAACCCGGTTCGACCAAAGCCGTTGACCTGCCGGATGGACTAATCTAACTAGACTAAGTCCCTCTGAGCCGCCCCATGTCCACCGTCAACATCCACGACGCCAAGACCCACCTGTCCCGCCTGATCGAGCAGGCGGCGCAGGGGGAGCAGGTGATCATCGCCCCAAGGCGGGCAAGCCGCTGGTGAAGCTCACCGCGCTTGAGGCCCCAGCGCACCCGCGCCGCCTCGGCTTCCTCAAGGGCCAGATCGCCGTCCCCGAGGATTTCGATACCATGGGTGCCGAGGCGATCGCGCGCCTGTTCGGCGCCGAAACCGGCTGAGCGCGCCGGCATGAAA
>DATLTH010000485.1:0-4181 GCA_035533695.1 Allostellaceae bacterium
TCGTCGCGCTCGAAGGCGGCCGGCAAGGCGGCGCGCAATTCCACGACAAGCCGCTTCATCGCCGCCGCGAGCGCGGCGCCGCTGCCCGCCGGCAAGCGGAGTTGCCGCGGCTGCTGCGCATCATCGAAATTGTTGACGTAGCACCAGTCGGGCGGCGTCGGCTCGCCTTGCGCCCGGTGCCGCAGCAGCTCTTCGATCATCGTATGCCGGCCGGTGCCGGCGGAGCCCAGGGCATAGACGTTGTAGCCCTTGCCGCGGATGCGAACGGCAAAATTCAACGCTTCGACGGCGCGCTCCTGTCCGATCAACCCCGGCGCTTCCTCGAGATCGCTGCACAGATCGAAGGGCAATTCGGCCGGATCGCAGCGGCGGTAGAGCAGGGCCGGCGGCAAGGGCTGTGCGAGCGCGAAATCCGCCCCGTTGGCGCCGGCAACTCGAACCGCTGGCTGATCGTTCATTGCGGCGGTCCTCCCGTTGAAACCACGCCATCTTCGCCGAACCCGCCGGCCGCGCCAATGGCAGCGATTTGCCGCGCGGGGATTGCGCTGGATCAATCGCAACCCGCAACCCGCCGCCTATATTGATAGGCAGTCAGTAGGGGACGGAAAATGCAATTGCCACTGCAAATCACGTTTCGCCACATGGATGCGTCGGCCGCGCTGGAGGCGCGAATCCGCGAGCGTGCTGCCGAACTCGACCAGTTTTACGATCGAATCACATCCTGCCGCGTCGTTGTCGAGCGCGTCCAACATCGCCACCAGCAAGGCAATTTGTTTGAGATCCACATCGATTTGACGGTGCCGGGGCGCGAAATCGTCGTCGCCCGCGACCGCGGCAACAACCACGCCCATGAGGACCCGCATGTCTCGGTGCGCGACGCCTTCGATGCGGTGCGCCGTGTCCTTGAGGACCATGTGCGCCATGGCCGCGGCGAAGGAAAATCGCACGCCGTGCCCGATCACGGCCGGATCGCCCGCCTGCTGCCCGAGCGCGACTGCGGGTTTATCGCCACCGCCGCCGGGCAGGAGATCTACTTCCACCGCAACAGCGTCGCGAACGGCGGCTTCGACAAGCTGGAGGTCGGCAACGAGGTTCGCTTTGTCGCACAGGAGGGCGAGAGCCCCAACGGACCGCAGGCAAGCACGGTGGTGCCGGCCGGCAAGCATCACCTGCCGCCGACGGAGACCGTCCGCAACTGAAGCCGCCGGCGAACCTCCCGCCCCCGCCGCCATTCCGGCGCCCTTGCCATGCCCCTCCAGCGACTGCGACGCTGCCACACCGGCGGCGCGCGAGGCTATACTGCACGACCGCCGCTGATGCGGGGCTGGGCGCCGCTGCAACCCGAACCATGGAAGCCGGTGGACGATGGGAACCGCTGACCGCAAACGCTCGTCGCGCCATGCCTTGACAACGCCGGATCACCGGCCTGATCCCCGGCCTGATCTTTGGGCGCAATTGGCTGCCGGCGAACTCAGGGGCAAGCCCCTCGCGAGCCTCGACTGGCAGACGCCGGAGGGCATCGCGGTCAAGCCGCTTTATACCGAAGCTGACCTCGCGGCGATCGAGGCCGCCGGCTTCCCGTGGCGCGATGCCGTGCCGGGGGTGCCGCCCTATCTGCGCGGGCCGCGCGCCACGATGTACGCCAACCGGCCGTGGACGATCCGCCAGTATTCCGGGTTCTCGACCGCCGAAGAATCCAACCGCTTCTACCGCGACAATTTGAAGGCCGGACAGATGGGGCTGTCGATCGCCTTCGATCTGGCAACCCATCGCGGCTACGACAGCGACCACCCGCGCGTCACCGGCGATGTCGGCAAGGCCGGCGTCGCGATCGACTCCGTGGAGGACATGAAAATCCTCTTCGACGGCATCCCGCTCGACAAGATGAGCGTGTCGATGACGATGAACGGCGCGGTCTTGCCGGTGTTGGCCGGCTTTATCGTCGCCGCCGAGGAGCAGGGCGTGCCGCAAGACAAGCTCCAGGGCACGATCCAGAACGACATCCTGAAGGAGTTTATGGTCCGCAACACCTACATCTATCCACCCGGGCCCTCGATGCGCATCGTCGCCGACATCATCGAGTACACGGCGCGCCACATGCCTCGCTTCAACTCGATCTCGATCTCCGGCTACCACATGGAAGAAGCCGGCGCGACGTCCGTTCAAGAGTTGGCCTTTACCCTCGCCGATGGGCTCGAATACGTGCGCGCCGCGCTGTCGCGCGGTCTGAAAATCGACGAATTTGCGCCGCGCCTATCGTTTTTCTTTGGCATCGGCATGAATTTCTTCATGGAGATCGCCAAATTGCGCGCGGCGCGGCTGCTCTGGGCGCGCCTCATGGCCCAATTCGCCCCGCAAGACCCCGCGAGCCTGGCCTTGCGCATGCATTGCCAGACCTCCGGCGTCAGCCTGACCGCGCAGGACCCGCACAACAACATCATTCGCACGACGCTGGAAGCCCTGGCGGCGGTGCTCGGCGGCACCCAGTCGCTGCACACCAATTCGTTCGACGAGGCGCTCGCCTTGCCGACGCCGGCGTCGGCGAAAATCGCCCGCAACACCCAGCTGATCCTCGCCGAGGAAAGCGGCGTTCCGCATGTCGTCGACCCGCTCGGCGGCAGCTATTACGTCGAGACGCTGACCCAGTCGATCGCCGCGGCGGCGACGGCCCTGATCGACGAAGTCGAGGCCTTGGGCGGCATGACCCGCGCCGTAGAGAGCGGCATGCCGAAACTGCGCATCGAGGAATCCGCGGCGCGGCGCCAGGCGGCGATCGACCAGGGCATCGAGGTCATCGTCGGCGTCAACAAGTACCGCTCCGACGATGCCGCGCCCATTGACATCCTCGATGTCGACAACGAAGCGGTGCGCGCCGCCCAGATCACCCGGCTGAAAGAGGTGCGCCTGCAGCGTGACCCGGCGCACTGCGCCGCCGCGCTCGCGGCCTTGACCGAGGCGGCGCAAACCGGTGACGGCAATCTGCTGGCCTTGTCGATCGAGGCGAGCCGCGCGCGCGCCACGGTGGGGGAAATTTCCGACGCGCTCGAAGTGGTCTTCACACGGCATCATGCCGCGGCGCAATCGGTGGTCGGCGTCTATGGCGGGCAGTATCGGGGCGATGATGCCTTCGGCCGCATCCAGCGCGACATCGAGGCTTTCGTCGGCGAGGAAGGCAGGCGGCCGCGCATGCTGGTCGTCAAGCTCGGCCAGGACGGCCACGACCGCGGCGCCCGGGTCATCGCCACCGCGTTTGCCGATATCGGTTTCGATGTCGATATCGGCCCGTTGTTCCAGACGCCGCAGGAGGCCGCCCGCCAGGCGGTCGAGAACGACGTGCACGTCGTCGGCGTCTCCAGCCAGGCGGCGGCGCACAAAACCCTGGTGCCGGCACTGATCGCGGCGCTGAAACAAGAAGGCGCCGGCGACATCCTCGTCGTCTGCGGCGGCGTCATCCCACACCAGGACTACGATTTCCTGAAGCAGGCCGGGGTCAGCGCGATCTTCGGCCCGGGCACCAACATCCCGGCCGCCGCCGCCGAGATCCTCTCGCTCATTCGCCAGCACAGCCTGGCGGCGTAGAGGCTGAGCGAGTCGGTCGCCATCGTTCGGATCGGCCGCGCCAATGGACAGTTATCTGAGGGCTGCAATGCTCCGATTGCGCTTCTGCATCGTGTTTATCGAGATGATGGGATTATGGACCGGGGGTGCTCGTGCAGACGTATGGCAGTTCCTATTCGGCTTAAGCGGCGACAATACCGCCTATGATTTCATGTCCGCCCCAATAAAACGGGAAGTCGAGTGGGAGACGGAAATGTGCAACGACGGTGAATTTTTAAACAGAATCGACTGGATTTGCGGGTTCGAGAATAATGACGATGTCGACAAAGTCGTAGATTGTTTTTCGTCGATCGTGCGTCGAGCTCCACCATGGGTCAAGCTTGACACAATACGAAAGTTTTGTGGAGTATCCCTTGCTACATTCACCGGCAACGAAACGTTGGGTTTAGCTTTCCAGGTGGCCGACCCGAAGCGGTGCACCAAAGAAGGTGGTACGTGGGGGATCAAATCGAAGGTATCGGTTCCGGGCATCAGCGGGTAAGGGACCGTAAAAGAATAAGCGAATCGAGATGTTCAACATGTAGTAGTTGAGCTGCGTTGGTTTATGCCGTATGTAGATTCGT
>DATLTH010000486.1:0-6849 GCA_035533695.1 Allostellaceae bacterium
GTCTGGCTCAACCCGGTGCCCGAGAAATATTGGGACGGCACCACCAGCATCGGCATGATCCGCCGGCTGATGGAGAACCGCATGTTCCCCTTGACCCTCGACGGCATCGACCGGGCGATGCGCGAGCTGACGCATTAGGCAGGGCTTCCTTGACTGTGACACGAATGGGTAGTGCGGGCGGCAATCAGCCCCTCACCCTGCCCTCTCCCCGCAAGCGGGGCGAGGGTTGTGACTGCGCACGCTCTTCTCCCTCGCCCCGCTTGCGGGGAGAGGGTCGGGGTGAGGGGCGGACCTGCGGGTCAAATGTCGGCGACGCGCTGCGTGTGGTCGCGGATCAGCGCGGCAAACCAGCGCCGGAAATGGCGGTCGGTGTCGTCGGTCGGCATCTGCCCTGCACTGCGGCGCAACCGCGGACCGAAGACGGCATCGCCGAACGCGGCGGCCGCCACCAGGTGGAGCAGCGCTTCGGTGTCCGCGCGGTCGACCACCGCGCCCGGCGGGGCGGCGGCGATGCGCCTCGCATGAACGACATCGGCGATATCGCGCATGATCATTGCCGCGGCGGCCCCGTCCGGCTGCGGTTCGACCGTGGCGAGCCAGGCGAGGCGTTGCGCCAGCCCGTCGCGAAACGCCTCGAACACGCGGTCGAGCTGCTGCTCGAGCGAGGCGTCGCCCGCCGCCATCGCCGCGATCAGCCGGTCGCGCAGTTCGCGCGCGGCCTCCTCGGTCAGCGCTCGCACGAGCCCGGCGCGGCTGCCGAAATGGTGCAGGATCAGCGGGTGCGAAATGCCGGCGCGGGCGGCGATCTCCTGCAATCTCAGCCCCTCGGGGCCGGTATCGGCGAGCTGGTCCCGCGCGGCGTCGAGGATCAGCTGCCGCGCGTCTTCGGGGGTGCGGCGGGGCCGCTTCACCGCATCGCGCACAGGTGCCGGCGATTCATATTGACATTGTTGTCAGTAAACCCCACTCTGAGCGCCGTCGGCAACCCCTGATCAGCGACGCCCGCCATGCAGCAAGCCCCCAACACCCGCCTCCACCCGATCGTCGCCCTGCGCGCCATGCGACAGCTGCTGCGCGACCGCGAGGATACCAAACAGGTGTTCGTGTTGATCGATGCGTTGCGCGGCAGGACGACGCTGCGCCAATTCGAGCGCTTTCGCCAGACCGAAACCGGCCGCGCCGCCCTTGCCGACCATCGCCGTCTGCTCGACCGGCTCAGCGACCGCGCGACGCTGGCGGCATTGCCGGCGGGCACGTTGGGTCGCGCCTATTACGAGTTCATGGCGGCCGAGAACCTGTCGGCCGACGGGCTTGTCGAGGCGTCGAAGGTCCTGCGGATGCCGCCGGCGATGGACGATGTGACGTGGTTTCGCGAACGCAACCGCGAGATGCACGATCTGCTGCACGTCGTCACCGGCTACGGGCGCTCGCCGCTGGGCGAAGCCTGCCTCGTCGCCTTCTCGTTTGCCCAGACCGGGCTGAAGGGTTTTGCCGTGATCACGCTGTCCGCGTCGATCCGGATTTCCCGCGCGCTGCCCGGCCAGCCGGTGAAGCGGGCGATCTTTGAGGGTTGGCGCCGCGGCCGCCATGCCGGATGGCTGATGGGCGCCGATTGGGAAGCCCTGCTCGATCAGCCGGTCGAGGCGGTCCGCGCGCAATTCGCGGTGCGGCCGCCGCGCTGGTACCCGCGAATCGTCGCTTTCCTGCGCCAGCGCAACGCCGCCGCCGAGCCGCCCACCGCGGCGATGGCCGCCTGAATCGCGGCCCGGGCCGCTGGTTGTCCGAAGGTGCCGGCTGGCTACACCCGCTCGATGACCGTCGCGATGCCCTGGCCGACGCCGACGCACATCGCCACAAGGGCGTAGCGGCCGCCGGTGCGCAGCAGCTGGCGGGCCGCGGTCAACGCGATGCGCGGGCCGGAGGCGCCCAGGGGATGGCCGATCGCGATCGCCCCGCCGTTCGGGTTGACCCGGCTGTCGTCGAACGACACATCGAGGCCGCGCAGGCACGCCAGCACTTGGCTGGCGAAGGCCTCGTTGATCTCGATCACGTCCATATCGTTGATCGAGAGACCGGCGCGCTCCAATGCCTTTTTCGCCGCCGGCACCGGACCGAAGCCCATGATGCGCGGCTCGACGCCGGCGACGCCGGTCGAGACGATGCGGCAGAACGGCTTGGCGCCGGCCGCGTCGCCCGCCGTGCGGCTGGCGACGATCATCGCCACCGCGCCGTCATTGATGCCCGAGGCGTTGCCGGCCGTCGTCACGCCGTCCTTGAACAGGGGCCGCAATTTGGCGAGCGCCGCCATGTCGGTCTGCGGCCGCGGGTGCTCGTCCTCGCTGACGGTGACCGGCCCGGCACGGCCGCCCGGCACCTCGACCGCGATGATCTCGCCGGCATAGAAGCCATCGGCCTTGGCGGCGGCGTATTTCTGCTGCGAGCCTGCGGCGAAGGTATCGGCCTCGTCGCGGGTGATCTGGAAGTCGCGGGCCAGGTTGTCCGCGGTCTCCGGCATCGTGTCGCCGCCGTAGCGATCCTCGACCTTGGGGTTCGGGAAACGCGCGCCGATCGTCGAATCGAACACCCGCATGTCGCGCCCGAACGGCGCCTCGGCCTTGCTCATCACGTAGGGCGCCCGGCTCATGCTCTCGACCCCGCCGGCGACAAACACGTCGCCCTCGCCGCAGGTGATCGCCTGCGCCGCCACCGCGATCGCGTTGAGCCCCGAGCCGCAATTGCGCTGCAACACCGAGCCCGGGATCTCGATCGGCAAGCCGGCGACCAATGCCGCGTGGCGGGCGATGCAGCGGCTGTCCTCGCCGCCCTGGTTGGCGCAGCCGACGACGACATCCTCGATCGTGTCGGGCGCAAAGCCGCTCTCGGCGACGACCCGGGCGATGACCGAGGCCAGCATGTCGTCGGGACGCAGCCTTGCCAGCGCCCCGGCATGGCGTCCAAAGGGGCTGCGCAGACCGGTATAGAGATAGGCGTCGAGCATCGTGCGGCTCCCCGTTGGTTCCAGGCGTGAACCCGCAGTGACGCGCGCCGCTGCGCCGGTGTCAAGAATTGGCCGCGACGTCTCCCGCGATTGCTCCCTTTCCGCTATGATCAGGCAGATTTGCCGGAGGGGTCGCCGGGTGGCGCAGGACCACGATCAGCACTTGCACCGCCACGCCGATATGCCGGCGGATTACGGGCGCATGTTCGCGATCGGCATCGCCCTCAACTTGGCTTATGTCGTTGTCGAAGCCGGTCTCGGCGTCGTCGTGGGGTCGCTCGCGCTGCTCGCCGATGCCGGGCACAATCTCGCCGACGTGCTCGGCCTCGGCCTCTCATGGGGCGCGGCATTGCTCGGCCGCCGCCGGCCGAGCGAACGCTTTACCTATGGCCTCCGGTCGAGTTCGATCCTCGCCTCCCTCGGCAATGCAGTGATCCTGCTCGTCGTCACCGGCGGGATCGCGTGGGAAGCGGTATTGCGGCTGTCGCATCCGGTCGCGGTTCAGGGCCTTGCGGTTGCCGGGGTCGCCGTGGCCGGCATCGCGGTCAACGGCGCGACGGCGCTGCTCTTCGCCCGCGGCCGCAGCCGCGATCTCAACGTCAGAAGCGCCTTTGTGCACATGCTGGCCGACGCGCTGATCGCCGCCGGCGTCGTGGTCACCGGAATTGCCATCGCGCTGAGCGGGCAGGCCTGGCTTGATCCCGCGGTCAGCCTAGCCGTCTCGGCGGTCATCGTCTACGGCACCTGGGGCCTGATCCGGGATGCGATGGGGCTCGCCCTCGACGCGGTGCCCGAGGGGATCGACGCGGTCGCGGTGCGCGCCCACTTCGCCGCCCTGCCCGGGGTCACGGCGATCCACGATCTGCACATCTGGGGCATGAGCACGACGGAAACCGCGCTGACCTGCCACCTCGTCATGCCGGGTGGCCATCCCGGCGACGCCGTCCTCGCCGGTCTGGCGCACGAGCTGGAAGCGCAATACGGCATCCACCACGCGACGATCCAGATCGAACTGGGCGACACCGAGGAAGCCTGCGCGCTGACCCCCGAGCACGTCGTGTAGGCGGGGCGGATCAGGCGCTGCAGCGCCGTCTGCCGGCGGTCGGAAGGTGATCGGCGCCGGAGCGACCCGGCCGCGCTACCGGGCCGGGTCGTCCGGGCAAGGCCTGCCTATTCGGCGGCGGCCAGGTTCGGGGTCGCTTCGAGCGGCAGCCCCGGATGGCCGGTCAACGTGCGGCCCATTTCCCACATCGCGAGCGCCTGCTTCTTCATCGCCGGGAAGACCTCGCGGATCTTGTCGGCATCGAGATCGGCGGCGACGCCCGGATAGCCGGCCCGCTCGATCATCGCGCGCAATTTCCCGCTCTCGAGTTGCTCGAGCGTCCAGGCGAGCGGATCCTCCACCAGTGTGCGGTCCCAGTAGATCCGGTGGTTCTTGTTGCGCGGGCCGTAGTGGTAGTGCGCGCCGTTCCAGAAGTGATCGAAGGCCAAGAGCTCGGTCTCTTCGGTGTAGTGCTTGCCCGGCGTGCCGCCGATATCGGCCAGCACGTGGATCGCGAGCCCGCCGTCACCCATCGGCAGGCGCCGCATCTCAAGCCCAAAGCGGATGTTGCCGGCCTCGAAAATGTGGGTCCCGCGATTGTGCTTCACGGTGTTGCGCTTCGTCGCATAAAGCTCGCGGGCGCAGGCTTCGACCTCGGGCAGGACGCGCTTCACCGCCGCCATCTTGGTCTGCTCGGCGAGCTCCTTATAGCCGGCCCGCTCCAGCATCTTCGGCAATTTGGTGCCGAGCGTCTTGATCGTCCAGGAGATCGGGTTGCCGCAGGCGATCGGGTCCATCTGGTAGAGGTTGGTCAGCGCCACGTCGCCCAGCATCTCCGGCCCGGCGACGACGAGATCGTCGTTGTCCGGCCCGTAGACGTAGCTCTTCTCGACGTCGAAGCAGTTGAACCGCAACAGCGTCGTGTCCTTGCCGGCGACCTGCGCCCGCACCATGATCGCGACGCCCTGGTCGGCATGGTTCTGGATGTTTTCGTCCCACAATTCGTGCTTGACGGTGAACGTCAATGGTCCCGCCGTGAACGCTTGCTGCATCTTCAGACACTCCTAGTCGGTGAGGTTGGGGCAGAGTGTAGCAAACCCGTGCGATCATTGCACGATTTCGTGCCGTGCTAAAAAGTGAACCGCGCCATGTCCGGCGCGCGGCCGAGCGGGAAGCGCCCGCCCGGTCAGCGCAATGCGATGCCGGCGTCGCGCATCGCCGCGAGCGCGCGCGCCAGCGAGCCGTCGAGATCGATGCCACCGCTCGCCTCGATCACCACCGCGGTGTCAAACCCGGCTTCCCGCGCATCGATCGCCGAAAAGAACACGCAGAAATCGGTCGCCAGGCCGCACACGGTCACCCGCTCGAAGCCGCGCTCGCGCAGATAGCCGGCGAGTCCCGTCGGGGTTGTGCGATCGTTCTCGCGAAAGGCGGAATAGGAGTCGATCGCCTTGTGATAGCCCTTGCGGACGAGCAGCTCGACATGCGGGATGTCGAGGCCCGGATGGAAGGCCGCGCCGTCCGTGCCCTGCACGCAGTGGTCCGGCCACAGCGTCTGCGGGCCGTAATCCAGCTCGACCGTGTCGAATGGCCGCTTTCCGGGGTGGCTGCTGGCGAACGAGGCGTGGCCCGGCGGGTGCCAGTCCTGGGTCACGATCACATGGGCGAATTGCCGGGCCAACCGGTTGATCGCCGGGATGATTGCTTCGCCCTGCGGCACGGCGAGCGCGCCCCCCGGACAGAAGTCGCGCTGCGGGTCGGTGACGATCAGAACCTCGCGCTCGCCGGCGGAGCCGTTCATGTCCCTCACCCTGCGCCCCTCCTTCAGCTTCGGCCCTCAACCGGTGCGGCGTCGTCGATGAGCAGCTGCACCGCGTCGCCGCCGCGGTAGGTATCACGCCGCAGATGGCCGGCGACATGGATCGCCCGGCCGCGCGCGGCGCCGAGAAACGCCCCGAGCGGCGTGTCGGCCACCCGGAACGCGATCGCCTTGAGGCGCGCCGGCTTGAGCGCGTCGACAAACGTACAGCGCAGGTGGCCGCCGCTGCCGACCGGCTCGACATGCTCGACGCACACGCCGGGAAAGGCAAAGCGCGGCTCGGGGTTGGCGGCGCCGAACGGCGCCAATGCCTCGATATGTTCGATCAACCCGCTGACGGCGCCCGCCGCCGACAGCGCGCCGTCGATCGCCAGCTCGGGCACCGCGCCCTCGCCACCTCTCCCGTCGCCAAGCCGCTCGGCGAGAAACTCGCGCAACGCGTCGAGCCGGCCGGCGTCAACGGTAAACCCGGCCGCCATCGCGTGCCCGCCGCCATTGATCAAGAACCCCGCCTGGCGCGCGGCGATAACCGCCGGACCAAGCGCGACGCCGGGCACCGAGCGGCCCGACCCCCTGCCGATGCCGTCGCCAGTGGAGCCACTTAGCGCGACAACGCAAGCCGGCCGCTCGTAGCGCTCCTTGAGCCGCGCCGCGACGATGCCGATGACGCCGGGGTGCCAGCCCTCGGCCGCGGCAAACACCAAGGCCGGCGATTGCGGCTGCGCCTCGACCAGTTCGATCGCCGCCGCGAGCGTGTGCGCCTCGATCTCGCGGCGCTCGCGGTTGTAGCCGTCGAGCCGCGTCGCCAGGTCGGCGGCAAGCGCCGGGTCGTCGGTGGCGAGCAGCCGCGCGCCCAGATCGGCGGCGCCGACCCGGCCGCCGGCATTGACCCGCGGCCCGAGCACAAAGCCGAGATGATAGGCGTCGATCGGCTCCTTCACCCCGCCGACCGCGGCAAGCGCGCCGAGACCGGGATTGCCCATGCCGCGC
>DATLTH010000487.1:0-2398 GCA_035533695.1 Allostellaceae bacterium
GCCGCCGATGGCCCCGGCGCCGCGGTGACCGGCAGGTTCTCGGCGAGCGCGGCGCGCACCAGCTTGAACCCGGGGTCGGAGACCAGCGGGGTGCCGGCGTCCGACACCAGCGCCAGGCTGGCGCCGCGGCGCAGCGCTTCGAGGATCTCCGGGCGGACGCGATCGGCGTTGTGGTCGTGATAGGGATCGAGCGGCTTGTCGATCGCGTAGCGGGCGAGCAGGCGCTGGGTGACCCTGGTGTCTTCGCACAGAATGCGGTCGACGCTGCGCAACACCCACAATGCCCGCAATGTGACGTCGCCGAGGTTGCCGATCGGCGTCGCCACGAGATGCAGCCCCGGCGCCAGCGCGTGCTGCGGCGCCCAGTCGCCCGCGGCATCATCGCTCGGCGGCGGCGAGGGACAATTTTTCACGCCCGCCGATTGTGTCCGGACGGGTTTACTTGCCGCTGCGCGATGATTAGGGTCGGCGCCGGCAATCGCATCCTTGCCGGAGACCTCCCTTGCATTGCTGGCGTGTTTCGCGGTTCGCCTCAACTCTCGTGGCTTTCGCGCTGCTGTGCGCGCTGACCGGCTGCGGTGGCGGGCGAATGGTACCGGCACCGGTCGGCTCGCCGCAATCGCCCTATGGCGCGGGCCAATTCCCGCCGCCGCCGGAGGGACCGGCGACACCCCCACCCGGCCCGTCTTCGGCCGCCGGCCCGGTCAAGGTGGCCTTGCTGGTCCCGCTATCGGGGGCCAATGCCGACCTCGGCAAGGCGATGCTGGAGGCGGCGCAGCTCGCGCTGTTCACCACCGGCAGCGACCGGCTGACGCTGATCCCGCGCGATACCGCCGGCACCGCGCAAGGCGCCGCCAATGCGGCGCGCTCGGCGGTGGCCGAAGGCGCCAAGCTGATCATCGGGCCGTTGCTCGCGACCGAGGTCGAGGCCGTCAAACCGATCGCCCGCGATGCCGGGATCAACGTCATCGCCTTCTCGACCGCGACCCAGCTCGGCGGCGGCAATGTCTTCCTGATGGGCTTTCTGCCGCGCCAGGAGGTCGTCCGCGAGGTCGCGTTCGCCCGCAGCAACGGGCTCAGCCGGTTTGCCGCGCTGGCGCCGAATACGCAATACGGCCACCTGATGACCGATGCGTTGCGCGATGCGGTCCGCACCAGCGGCGGCTCGGTCGCCAAGATCGAGTACCTCGATCCGCGGGCGGCCGATTCCACGGCGGCGATCAAGCAGCTGCTGTCGCCGGGCGGTCCCGCCCCGCCCTCGGCCGACGCCCTCCCGCCGGCAGGCGCCAATTTCGACGCCCTGCTGCTGCCCGAGGGCGGCGCGCAACTCAAGCAGATCGCCGATCAACTGCAGCAGGCTGGGCTCGACACCGGGCAGGTGCGCCTGCTCGGCAGCGGGCTGTGGGACGATCCCTCGATAAACGGCCAGTCGGCGCTCGAAGGCGGCTGGTTCGCGACCTCGCCGCCCGAGCGGCGCCGCGAGTTCGACCGCCGCTTTCAGGCGACCTACGGCCATTCGCCGCCGCGGCTCGCCTCGCTTGCCTTCGACGCCGCCGCGCTCGCCGCGGTGCTGGCCAAGGCAGACGGCGGCCAGCCATTCTCGCAGGAGGCGATCCGCAACCCGAGCGGGTTTACCGGGGTCGACGGGCTGCTGCGCTTCACCGCGCAGGGCCTCGTGCAGCGCGGCCTCGCGGTGCTCCAGGTCGGGCCCTCCGGCAACACGGTGGTCAGCCCGGCGCCGCAGAACTTCGAGGACGCTTCGTTTTGACGCCGCTCAGGCGAGCAGCGCGCCCAGCACCGCATTGAGCCGCTGCCGGCCGGCCGCGGTCGCCGCGAGGCGCTCGGCATTGAGCGCGAGGAAGCCGCCGTCGATCAGCCGCGGCAATTTGCCGGCGAACAGCGCCTCGGCGTCGCACCCGGCCAAGGCTTCGAGGCGATGGCGCGACACGCCCTCGACCAGCCGCAGCCCCATCATCAGCATCTCTTCGACCGCCGTTTCCCGGGGGATCGGCGCGGTTTCGTCGATCGCTGAGCCGGCGTCTTCGATCGCGGCAAGCCACATTTCCGGCATGCGAAGCTGACGAGTCGCGACCTTGCCGCCTCCTTGTTCAAAACCGGGGCGGGTGACCCGGCCATGCGCGCCGGGGCCGATTCCGACGTAATCCTCGTAACGCCAATAGGCGAGGTTGTGGCGGCATTCCGCGCCCGGCCGTGCGTGATTGGAAATCTCGTAGGCCGGCAAGCCCGCCGCCGCGAGCCGCGCCTGCGTCGCCTCGAACAACACCGCCGCGGTTTCCTCGTCGGCGGCGAGAATTTCGCCGCGCCGCGCCCGGTTGCCGAAGGCGGTCTCCGGCTCGATCGTCAGCTGGTAGAGCGACAGATGCTCGCCGGCCAGCGC
>DATLTH010000488.1:0-3492 GCA_035533695.1 Allostellaceae bacterium
CCATTATCGGGGCTGCGGCGGACGATCGGATGCGTTGCCATGGGGGTCTTCGCCAGAAGGTCCGGCGTTAGGCTCGTCACTTTGCCGTCATAGCGCCCGCCGCGATAGGCGTGCACCGTCTTCAGCCCGGCGATGCGGCGCCGGGTCGCCTCCGGCAGGTCATCATAGGCCGCCTGCACCGAGGCGAATTCGGTATCGCCGCCGCGCTGCGGGATGGCGATGCCATACAGGACGGTCGCCTTGGGCGGTGCCGCATAGTTGGAATGATCGGTGTGAAAACCCTCGCCGCGCACGGCTCGGCGCTTGCCCGCCTGCTCGAGATCGCGGTTGGAAAGCGAGCTCACCAGCGGGTATTCCGGCAAGCGATAATTCTCGAACTGCTCGGGGATGATCTCGCCGAAGAGCTGCGCAGCGGCAGCAAAGCGCGGCGGGTCGAAGTCCTGATCCCGGACGACCAGCACCGCGTGATCCGCAAAGCACCGGTATAACCGGTCTCTGATATCCTCTGCGACCGGCTGGCAGAGATCGAGGCCGGTAATCTCGGCCCCGATCAGTGAGGTCAGCGGTCGGATTTGCAACGTCATCGGATTATCTCCACGCAAGAGGTCTGAGCCGCCAACTGTACCGCGGATCGCCCGCCAGGGGGCCTGTGGTACACGCCGACCGCCAGCTTCAAACCGCTGACCCGCCGGAATGCGGGTCGTCGTTGCCGCCCTGCCGGCGCCACCATTCTCTATCCGCAAGCACGACCGATGCCGCGATCTGGGCGTCCGGCACCGTCCAGTAGTGCCGCAGCAGCGCCGCACGCCGCGCCTCGGGGACGCCCTGGAAACCATGCATCTCGTAAAAGCGGATGGCCCAGGACGAGGCTGCCCAGGTGCCGATCAGCATTGGCCGCTCGGTGCGCCGGCAAAGTTCGCCGAGCAGCGCGCTGCCGACCCCGCGGCGCTGCCGCTCGGGGCGCACATAGGCATGGCGGATCAGCGCAACATCACGGACCGGCTGCAAGCCCATGATGCCGGCGAGGCCGCCTTCCTGCTCCCAGCCGACGAAGCGGACGCCGGCGGCGAGATCCTGGCGCAGCTCCTCTTCGGGCATATAAGGGTCCTTCCATTCCTCCGCCGGGATGAATGCCCGATAGGCCTCTGCGGCCTGGTTGACGACATCGAGCATTGCGGCGAAATCCCGGAGCCCACAATCGCGAATCATCGAGCGCCTCGCGAACGGAATGCTCCTATCATTGTTCCGCGGTAAATGAACGCGCAATGCGTTCTTCACGGGACGGCCGGAAATGACAGAACTCAACCTCACAATCGCGCTCGAACGCTACGACCGTCTAATCATCGGCTGCCGCGGTTGCGCCCGCCGGGGCCGGCAGTGGCCTGCGTCGCGTTTCGCGCAACAGCAGCAGCAGAGGCAGGGAAGCGAGCACAATCAACATCATCAGCTTGAAATCATCGACATAGGCGACCATCGCGGCCTGCCGCGTCACCTCCGCGTTGAGTGCCACCATCCCGCCCGGATTCGTGAGGCTGAAAGGCGCCGCCAGATAGGGCGCGTGCGCGAGCGGATTGTCCGGCCGCAGGCCTTCGACCAACCGCGAGTGAACGGTTTGGGTATTCTGGGCCAGGGTGGCGACCAGGATGCTGATGCCGACGCTGCCGCCGAGGTTGCGCATCACGCTGCGGATCGCCGCCCCCTGGGTCAGGATGTGGCGCGGCAGGGTCGACAACGCGACGATGTTGAGCGGCACCAGCGTGCAGCCGAGGCCGACACCCTGCAACAGCCCGGAGATGATGATCGGACCCATTCCCATTTGCAGCGAAAAGCGAGTCATCTGCCACATCGCCGCCGCGGTCAGCAGAAAGCCGGACAGAATGATCAGCCGGATGTCGACCCGGTTGATCACCCGGGCGACGAGGAACATCGCCACCATCGTGCCGAGGCCGCGCGGAAGGGTCACCAGCCCGGTCGTCAGCGCCGGATAGTTCATCAGGTTTTGCAGCATCGTCGGTAAGAGCGCCAGGGTGCCGAGCATGATCAGCCCGACACTGAACATCAGAACGGTGCCGGCAACGAAATTGGTGCTCGTCAACAGCTCGCGATTTAGAAACGAGGGCTTGTCCGTGGTGACCGTGTGCACGGTACACAGATAGAAGCCGAGCCCGGCAATCGTCGCCTCGATCCAGATCTCGCTCGAATGGAACCAGTCCTTCAGCTCGCCGCGGTCGAGCGTCAACTGCAATGCGCCGATCGCCAGGCTCAGGGTCAAGAATCCGACGAAATCGAACGGCTCGCGATGCACGCTGCCGGTCCGGCGGATGAAGATCAGGATGCCGAGCGTGCACAGCACGCCGACCGGCAGGTTGATGTAGAACACCCAGCGCCAGCTGTAATCCTCGGTCAACCAGCCGCCGAGCGCCGGCCCCATGATCGGCCCGAGGACCGTGCCGATGCCGAACACCGCCATGGCGTGGCCGTGGCGTTCCGGCGGGTTGATCTGCAAGAGGGTCGCCTGCGCCAGCGGGGTCAGCCCGGCCCCGGCCACGCCCTGCAGTGCGCGAAACAGAACGAGCTCGCCGAGGTTCTCGGCCATACCGCACAGCGCCGACGCGATCGTGAAGCCGATAACCGACACCAGAAAGATGTATTTGATGCCGAAGCGGCCGGCGAGCCAGCCGGTCAGCGGCATCATAATCGCGGAGCAGACGATATAGGAGGTCAGCGCCCAGGCGATCTGGTCCTGCGAGGCCGACAGGTTTCCCTGGATGTGCGGCAGGGCGACATTGAGGATCGTGGTGTCGAGCGACTGCATCATGTTCGCCAGCATGATCGAGGCGGTGATCATGCCGCGATTGGGGACCGGGGCGAACGCCTCCCCCCTCACCGCCGACGCTCCCAGGGCAGCATCATCCCGACAGGCAGCTCCTCACCTGATCAGTCGGCCAAACAGGAGACGCAGCCTAGCAGCGCGATCGGGCCGCGGACCTAGAAATTTTTCTTGTGTAGCCTTAAAAACATTCAGGCCAACCCATCGCAGCGACAGCACGACAATCTCAGACACGATCGGCCGTCTGCCGTGCCTGTCGCTCTTTCGAGGCGGCGGCTCGGCGACGCGAGTCCACCCGGCGCTGGCCTCCTCCCGCACCCGCAGGCCGGCGGTCGGCTAATCCTCGCGGCTCGGGAGCCTTTGACGGAGCAGGCGGGGGATGTCTTCCAGGACGGCGCAGATTTGAATTCCGGCCTGCGCGAGCACGCGGCGCTTCGCCGACGCGGTGTCCGCATCCGATGCAATCATCGCCGCGGCGTGGCCGAAGCTGACCCCGCTCGGATAGCGCTCTTGGAATGCGCCGACGACCAGGGCGAGGACTGGTTTGCGTACGCTCCCGCGAGCGACGAGCTCCGCGGCTTCCTGCTCGTTGGCTGTGCCGGGCTCGCCGAACAGCACGATGGCCTCGGTGTCGGGGTCAGCTTCGAAGAGGCGAAGATAAT
>DATLTH010000489.1:0-9679 GCA_035533695.1 Allostellaceae bacterium
GCGCGCAACAACAAGCTCGTCTACGGCAGGATGACCGGCTGGGGCCAGGACGGGCCGATCGCCCACACCGCCGGCCACGACATCAACTACATCGCGCTGTCGGGGGCGCTCTATTCGATCGGCGAGCCGGCCGGCCCGCCGGTGCCCCCGCTCAATCTGATCGGCGATTTCGGCGGCGGCGGGCTCTATCTGGCGATGGGCGTCCTGGCCGGGATCATCAGCGCGCGCGTGAGCGGCCGGGGCCAGGTCATCGACTGCTCGATGGTCGAGGGCTCCGCGTCATTGATGATGATGATGTACGGCGCCTTGGCGGCCGGCGCCTGGCACGAGGAGCGCGGCCATAACCGCACCGACGGCGGTGCGCATTTCTATCATGTCTACGAGACGAAGGACGGCGAGCATGTCGCGATCGGCTCGATCGAGCCGCAATTCTACGCGCTCCTCTTGAAGCACACCGGGCTCGAAGGCGAACCCCTGCCATCGCAGCTCGACCGCGCCGCCTGGCCCGGGATGCGCGAGCGCCTGGCGCGTATCTTCAAGTCGAAGACCCGCGCCGAGTGGACGGCGATCATGGAGCAGACCGACATCTGCTTCGCCCCGGTCTTGCGCATGTCGGAGGCATTCGACCACCCGCACAACCGCCATCGCCAGAGCTTTGTCGAAGTGGACGGCGTCGCGCAGCCGGCCCCGGCGCCGCGCTTCCTCGGCACCCCGACCCATGTGCAATGCCCGCCGGCCCGGGTCGGCGAGCACACCGAGGCAATCCTCAAGGATTGGGGTTTTTCGGCCGACGAAATTGCAACGCTGCACCGCGCCGGCGCGGTGGCCAGCGCTCCGCGAAATTGACCCACGCGACGTTGTTGCGCCACTGAAAGCCTCGACCGGCCCGGCATCGGGTCACCGCGCCGATGCACGCCGGCCGGGAATGCGCTATGCTCGGCCCGAGACCGCGGCGCCGACCGCGGAATGACGGAGGAAGAGGCCATGGACACGATCGAACGCACCGCGCCGGCCGAGGCGAAATTGCTCGGCGAACTGCCGCTGCGGCTGCATCACAACGCCTATGTCGTCAAGGACCACGAGGCCAATCGCCGGTTCCTCGAAGACCTGCTGGGCATTCCGCTGGTTGCGACCTGGTGCGAGAAGACCTACCGCGCCGATCTCGGCCGCGAGGTCGAGTTCTGCCACACGTTTTTCGCCCTGAAGGACGGCGGCGCCTTGGCCTTCTTCCAGTTCGCCGACGAGGAGATGTACCGGCTGACCCAGGCCAACGAGCCGCCCAAGGTCGGCAGCCATTACCACATCGCGCTGAAGGCGAGCGATGAGACCTACGCGGAGCTGAAGGCCCGGCTTAATGCCGCCGGCGAGAAATTCCGCGAGACCGACCACGGCTATTGCAAGTCGATCTACACGACCTCGCCCGACGGCATGATCCTCGAATTCACCTGCGATCCGCCCGATGTCGCCGAGATCGACGCCTTGCGCCGCGCCGACGCGCACAGCGAGTTGCAGCGCTGGCTCGGCGGCGACCGCCATGTCAACAACCAGCTGCGCCACCGCGAAGCTTGAGAAAATCCCACTATATCAGCTGACCCGGTCAAATAACGGGGTGAGTCAGAATCTACAGGACTCTCAAGCTGACCCGGATTGCGCTCCTGCATCATCATGGACCTCGATGCAGGAGCGCGCAAATGCCAACGCCGGTCGGCGAGCGGGTGGCGCCGAATTGGAGGGCGGCAACCCGCGAAGGCCTTTGGTCCCATTATTTTTCCCGTATAACGTGCGGTCTTTGATATAAATCAATTGACGACTGTGGCGACCCGCCTATCGTCGCGCCGCTGAGCCGCGACACGGAGGTCGGGCGTGCCCGATGAATATCCTCGAAACCCTTGACGAGGCGACAATGCAAGGTGCGGCGGATGTGTTCCGCGCCTATGGCGTTGAGATTTCCAGTACCGACCCGGCAGAACTAAAGAAATGCCGAAACCGGCTGATGATGCAATACCATCCCGATCATACGGGGAACACAAAAGACGCCCAACGCATCAATGCCGCTTACGATATTCTCTCAGGGAAGCAAATCCCACACCCGGCCCTACCGACCAATGACCTCGACCGGGCAGAACGGGGCGGGAATATGCCGAATTCCGAACAACGAACTTCCGCGTGGGCCTATGCCGGGTACCCGGGCGGTCGCCGACCCGATGCGACCATCTCACGAACCGACTATACCGACGCGAATTTCATCAAAAAATCTATGTGGGAGCTATCGGCGAAGTCCCATCAGGAATACGGAATTTGGGGATATGATGGTTCGTTTTTCCGTAATACTGTCAGTGTTTATGGTTCCACGAAAATTTTTGCCTACATGGCGACAGCGATGATTGAATTGCAAACCAAGGGCAGCCATCCCTTTGCATGCCGTGCCGTCATCGTTGCCGAAGAAGGCAATCGAACTTTTTGGCTCGTCTACGCCGATGGCAAATATTTCGATACCCCGATAAATCTTGAACACAGTCAATTAAACGACAATCCCAGCAACGATACAATGTTCACGCGCGCACTGCCCGCCCTTCTCGATCAAATAAGAGAACAGGGAGCTGGAAAATATCAGTGAATAAATAGCCGCGTCAAACCCGCCTTTCTGACCCGCTTCGTTCAGCCCGATCCTGCCGCCGCGCTTGCGCTCGACCCGTGGTAGCGACCACACTCGGCGGTGGCCCGCCGCCCGCGGGGCCCGGCAGCAGAGCGGAGGATGAGATGCGCGTAGGTTTTATCGGGCTCGGCATGATGGGCAAGGGCATGGCGGCCAACCTGCAGAAGGCCGGCCACCAGCTCACGGTCCATGACCTCAACCGCGCCGCGGCCGAGCCGTTTCTGGCCAAAGGCGCCCAATGGGCCAATTCGCCGCGCGAGGTCGCCGCGGCCAGCGAGGTGGTGTTCACGTCGCTGCCGGTGCCGGCCGATGTCGAGGCGGTGGCGCTCGGCCCGAATGGCCTCGTCGAGGGGATGAAACCCGACACCGCGTTCTTCGACATGTCGACCAATTCGGTGGCGATGGTACGCAAGATCAACGCGATCTTCGCCGAAAAGAACCTGTACATGCTCGATTCGCCGGTCAGCGGCGGCCCGGGCGGCGCCGCCAGCGGCAAGATGGCGATCTGGGTCGGCGGCGACGAACAGCAGTTCAACCGCCACAAAAGCGTGCTCGACGCGATGGGCGACCAAGCGCGCTATATCGGCCCGATCGGCGCCGGCACGATCGCCAAGCTCGTGCACAACTGCACCAGCGCGGTTGTCGGCGTGGCGCTCGCCGAAGTCATGACGATGGGCATCAAGGCCGGGGTCGATCCCTTGGAATTGTGGGAGGCGGTGCGCCAGGGCGCGACCGGCCGGCAGCGCACCTTCGACCGCCTCGGCAAGTTCCTCAGCAGCAGCTACGACCCGGCCGATTTCGCGCTGCGCCTGTTGCACAAGGACGTGTCGCTGGCGGTCGGGCTTGGCAAGGAGGTGGCGGTGCCGATGCGTCTCGCCAATCTTGCTTTGGAGGAACTGACCGAGGCGATGAACCGCGGCTGGGGAACCCGCGACAGCCGGGTCGGCGGCCTGTTGCAGGTCGAGCGCGCCAAAATCCCGCCGCTCGACGTCGACCCCGCCAAAATCCAGGCGGTCCTCGACCGCGACCAGCAGAAGTAATTGGCCGGGATGAGCATCGCGCCTCCGCCTCCCGCCCGGCCCGGCAATGCCCAGAAGCGGCGGCCGCGGGCGCGCGTCCAACAACCAGTCGCAGAACAAGGTCTTTCGGGATGCGACCCGCGAACTAAATAGGGCGCAGCGGGAAAGAGTCAGACGCGAGGTCGAATCCCTGAAGCGTCGGTACGACGACTTTGGATATGATCAGATCAAGGAACTCGCTGACGAGGTAAAGAGACAATCGGATGAGCATAACGACTTTTGACAATCGTGCCATTGCCGCTTTGTTGGAGACATTCAAAAACCACCTGGTGTGCTGGATGGTGAGCCGGGCTATCGGATCATTGATCTACATTGAAATGGGCCGACATTGGTCGTACAGGCTGAAATCCGGCGATAAGATCAGCGTCGGTTCCACCTCACTCAGTTTGGAGGCGGATGATTGGACGATCTGGCACGGCAGTCAGCGCGTTGCCGATGCGGCGTCCGTCTCCGAAGATGATATTGGGCGAATTTCGGCGCTTTTTAGCGGACAAAAACTCGCATCGCTAAAATTCTCACGTCAGTATCGCAAATGCCATATTGCGTTCTCTAACGAGCTTCAGATTACACTACCCGCTGGCGCCGATGATGACGATCTATGTGTACTGCACCTACCGGACGGAACGATCATTGGCTGCAATGCGACGAGTGGGTTTCAATCGGATGGGTCAAAATCAGAAGAAAAAGCGGCAGCTTATGCTTTGGAGACCACGCTTTGAGTTCGGCCCTATAACCGACGGCGCGCGATCAAAGCGCCCATGGAGTTTAATTGAGTTCGATTACTATTGAAGCCGACCGACTCCTCGTCGCCACATTGCGCGAGCGGCCGGAACTGCGCGCGCAGCTGTTTTCCGCCGAATTCGCCGCCGGCCTGCCGGAGTTCATGCGGCACGACCGCACGTCGACGTTGTACTACGGCGACAGCGCCCTCGATCGCTATGTCGACTTCGCGCTGGCCGCTGTCGACCGCGAAGAGCCGGGCCGGACGATCGCCCGCGCGTTCAGCGTGCCGTTCGCGTTCCGCGACGGCACGCCGGGGCGCAACGAGCTTCCCGACGGCGGCTGGGACGAGGTGATCCGCTGGGCGCACGCCGACTGGCTCAATAAGCGCCGGCCGACCGTGGTCGGCGCGCTGGAGATCAACGTCCTGCCGCCCTACCGCGGGCGCGGCATCTCGCAGTTGATGCTGCAGGCGATGATCGCCAATACCTGGGAGCGCGGTTTTGCCGATCTCTACGCGCCGCTGCGCCCGAGCGACAAATACCGCGAGCCGGAAACCCCGTTCGCCGACTACGTCGCGCGCACCCGTGCGGACGGCCTGCCGCACGATTCCTGGCTGCGGGCGCATGTCCGCGCCGGCGCGCGGGTCATCAGGATTGCGCCGACCAGCTTTGTCGTCCCCGGCACCCTGGCCGAGTGGTCGCGCTGGACCGGCTTGCGCTTCGAGCGCAGCGGCCCGACCGTCGTGCCGGGAGCCTTGTCGCCACTCCATGTGTCGCTGGAGCAGGACCACGCCGTTTATGTCGAGCCCAATCTATGGCTGCACCACCGCGTCTGCTGAGGAAGCTATGAGCGCTGATCAACTCCGCCGCTACCAGGTCGTCGCCTTCAACACCGCGCACGATTCTGAGAACAAGATCCACGACGACGCGACCGCCCGCCGTTTCGGCTTTGGCGGCGGGCTGGTGCCGGGGGTCGACGTGTACGGCTACATGAGCCACCTGCCGGTGATGCGCTGGGGCCGCGCCTGGCTCGAACGCGGCAGCGCCGAGTGCCGCTTCTTCAAGCCGGTCTACGACGGCGACACGGCGACGGTGACGGCGAGCGAGGAGGAGGGCGCGCTCGCTCTTGCCGTCGAGAGCCGCGGAACGGTGTGCGCCAGCGGCCGCGCCGCCCTGGCGGAGGCGCCGCCGGTGCTGGCGCTCGACCGGTTCCGTGAGGTGGCGCAGCGCCCCCAGCGCCCGCCGGCCGACGAAACGTCGCTCGCGACCGGCACTTGGCTCGGTCTCGACCCCTATCCGGTCACTCCCGAAATGGCGGCGCGCTATCTCGCCGACTCGCATGAGAGTGCGGCGATCTATGCCACGGAGGGGCTGCTCCACCCGCGCGACATCCTGCGCAGCTGCAATTTCGTGATCAGCCGCAATGTGCTGCTCGGCCCGTGGATCCACACCGCCAGCCGCATCCAGCATCTTGCCGCGGCGCGGGTCGGCAGCACATTGTCGGTGCGCGGCCATATCACCGGCAATTACGAGCACAAGGGTCACCGCTTCGTCGAAGTCGACGCGCTGGTCCTCGCCAACGAAACGACGCCGGTCGCGCATATCGCGCACACCGCGATCTACCGTCCGCGCCAGGTCGCTGCGGCGTGACAACGAACCCTCGGCCGCGTCTCGGCCGAGGGTTGTCCGTCAATCCGAGGCGGCGCCTTCGCGGTAGCGCCAGGCCTTGCCGTCGGCGACCTGCTCGGCGACCCGCCTTCCCTCCAATTGGCCGAGCGCGTGGCGGATCGAGGTGAAGGCAATCGCCACACCCTTGTCGCGCTCGATCGCGCTGCGGATCTCGGCCGGGCGCAAGGCGCGCGGCGCATTGGAATGCAGCACCTCTTCGACAAACCGCGCGTTGGTGCCGCGTTGCGGCCGCGCGACCGGCGACCGGCGAGCGGCGCGCGGCGGCTTTGCCGTACCGCGCTGCCGGCGCTGCCTTGACGGCGCCGCAGCAGCGGGCGGCGTAGCATCCGACGCCCGGCGCCGCGGCGCCGCCGCGGCCGGAGCGCTGCCCGATGCCGGCCGCGCCGCGAATTCGCGGACCGACTGCATCGCCGCCGCGTAGCCGGCGGCAAACGCCTCGCGGCGGACCGCCTCGATCTGCTCCTGCAAGTGGGTCAGAGCTGTTTTCGCCATCGCCAGGGTCGCCTCCCCTTATTTCGTATATGAGATTATCACATCTGCAACCGCCGCGGTTGGCCGATTTCAGCCGAGGCTGGTTTCGCCCTGGCCACTGGGTTAGGATTATGGCGATGGCACCGCAGGAGTCGGCGCCGCTGCGCCGCGGCTGGACGACCGGCGCTTGCGCCGCGGCGGCGGCGGGCGCCGCGTTTGCCGCGCTGCTGACCGAGCGTTTCCCCGATCCCGTCACGATCCGCCTGCCGCGGGGCGAGATGCCGAGCTTTGCGCTGGCACTTGCCGAGCGGCGCGGCGGCATCGCCCGCGCCGGCATCATCAAGGATGCCGGCGACGATCCCGACGCGACGCACGGCGCGCTGATCGTTGCCGAACTGGCCTGGGCATCGCCGGGCAGCGGGGTGCAGTTCCGCGCCGGCGAGGGGGTCGGCACGGTGACCCGGCCCGGCCTGCCGCTCGCCGTCGGCGAACCGGCGATCAATCCGGCGCCGCGGGCGATGATCCGCGCGGCGCTCGACGACGTCGCCGAGGCCAACGGCGCGCCTTCTTCGGGAGAGATGGGGCCCGATGTCACGGTGACGATCGCGATCCCCGGCGGCGAACGCCTCGCCGAACGGACGATGAATGCGAGGCTCGGCATCGTCGGCGGCCTGTCGGTGCTCGGCACCACCGGCATCGTCGTGCCGTACTCCTGCGCATCGTGGATTCACGCGATCCACCGCGGCATCGACGTGGCGCGGGCAGCCGGGCTCGACCATATCGTCGCGGCGACCGGCACGACCTCGGAGCGCGCGCTGCAGCGCCTCTACGATCTGCCCGAGCATGCCCTGATCGACATGGGCGATTTCGCCGGCGGCACGCTCAAATACCTGCGCCGCCACCCGGTCGCGCGCCTGACCTTGGCCGGCGGCTTCGCCAAATTCGCTAAGCTCGCCGCCGGCCATCTCGACCTGCACTCGAGTCGCAGCCGGGTCGACCCCGCCGCGCTCGCCCGCCTGCTTGCCGCGCTCGGCGCCGATCCGGCCGCGGTCGCCGCCGCGAGAAGCAGCGACAGCGCGTCGCAAATCCTCGACATCGCCGGCGGACGACGCGGCATGCTCGCCGAGTTGGTCGCCCGGCAGGCGCGCGAGGTGGCGCTGGCGACGCTGTGCGGCGGCGTTGCGGTCGAGGTGGCGATCGTCGATCGCTCGGGCGATTTCCTCGCCCGCATCGGCGGCCCGCCCGACACCGGCAGTACGCCATGACCGGCCGGCATCTGCTGATCCTGGGCGGCACCGGCGAGGCCGCCTCCCTGGCCCGCGCCGCTTTCGCCCGCTTTGGCGACGCGATGGCGGTGACGACGGCGCTGGCCGGCCGCACGCGGCAGCCGGGCCCGATCGCGGGGCAGGTGCGGATCGGCGGGTTTGGCGGCGCCGCGGGTCTTGCCTCCTATCTCCTCGACCGGGAGATCGACCGTCTGATCGATGCAACCCATCCTTTCGCCGCGCGGATCTCGCAGGCCGCCCGCCTCGCCGCCGAGCGCACCGGCGTGCCGCGTCTGGTGTTGCGGCGACCGCCCTGGCGCCGCCATCCGCTCGATCGCTGGATCGAGGTGGACAGCGTCGAAGCTGCGGCGCTGCTGGTCGGACGGATCGGCCGGCGCGCGTGGCTGACGGTCGGCGCCGGTGCGCTCGCCCCGTTTGCCCAGGCCGCCGGCGTGCGCTTTGTCGTGCGCCTGATCGACCCGCCGCACGAGACCCTGCCGTTGCTCCGCTACGACCTCGTGCTCGGGCGCGGCCCGTTCAGCGTGGCGGCGGAGAGGCAGCTGTTGCAGCGCTATGCGATCGACGTCGTGGTGTGCAAGGCGAGCGGCGGCGCCGCCACCGAAGCCAAGCTGATTGCCGCGCGCGAATTCGGCCTGCCGGTCATCATGGTGCGCCGTCCGCCGGCCGAGCCCGGCCCCTCGGTCGCGACCGTCGAGGCGGCGCTCGACTGGCTCGCCAGTCTCAACCCGGCCGCGCAAGCGAGGCGATTGCCATGACGAACCGTTTGACTTGGCGCTTCGGCGCGGCGCTCGGCGGCGCCGCGCTGCTGCTGTTGGTCAGCGCCGCGAGTGGGCGGGCCGATTTCGCGCTGTTTGCCGGCTATTGGGACAATGTCGCGCGCGCGGCGGGCCAGAACGATCTGTCCAAGGTGCGGCAACTGATCGGCGCCGATCACAGCCCCAATGAAGTCGACGACGATGGCCGCACCGGCCTCCTGGTCGCGGCGAGCAAGAACAACCTGCAGATCGCCGCGATCCTGATCAAGGCCGGCGCCAACCTCGGCGCCAAGGACCGGCTGGGCAACACGGCGCTGCATTACGCCGCGGAGCGCAACATGCTCGAAATGGCGCAATTGCTGCTCGACGCCGGCGCCCCGGTCAACGCGCAAGACCGCAACGGCATGACGCCGCTGATGATCGCGGCGACGCGCGGCTATGTCGAGATTGTCGAGGCGCTGCTCGCCAAGGGGGCGAACCCGCGGCAGACCGATTTTACCGGGCGCGACGCGGCGAGTTGGGCCAGCCAAAGCCATCGCGCGTCGGTCATGCAGGCGTTGCAGCGCGCCATGGCAAAGCGCTGAGGCCCGGGGCCGGGCCCTGACCGGTGCGGCTGTCGGTTATCCCGCCTGGCGCGAGGCGGCGGCGGTCGCGATGCGGCGCTTCAGGCGGCGAATTTCCGGCGACAATCGGCTGTCGGCAGTGGTCTTGAGAAACCCGTCGATGCCGCCGTTCTTCTCGATCGTGCGGATGGCCGCCGCGCTGATCCGCAGCCGCACCGTCCCCAGCACGTCCGACAACAGCGAGATGGTCTGCAAATTCGGCAGAAAGCGCCGCTTTGTCTTGATGTTGGAATGGCTCACATTGTGGCCGACCTGGACACCCTTGCCGGTGACGGGGCATTTGCGGGCCATGCGGCACCTCGTTCAGCAGAATAGGTAAAGCATATCACGCGGCCCGATTGGAGCGCGCGCCGGCGGTTTCTAGGCCCGCTTCACGCGATAATCAAGCGCCGCGCTCG
>DATLTH010000490.1:0-2488 GCA_035533695.1 Allostellaceae bacterium
CGAGCCGCCGACCATCGGCGCGTTGGGGAGCGCGAGATAGTCCGCCGCGGTGCGCTCGTCGATGCCGCCGGTCGGGCAGAAGGCGATGCCCGGAAACACCGGCGCCAATGCCTTCAGGAAGAGGGCGCCGCCGAGCGCCTCCGCCGGAAACAGCTTCATGACGCAAATGCCGAGGGCGCGCGCCGCCATCACTTCGGACGGCGTCGCAACACCCGGCAGGTAGGGCAGTTCGGCCGCCAGCGCCGAGGCGGCGAGTTCCGGCGTCATCCCCGGGCTGACCAGAAAGCGGGCGCCGGCCTGCACCGCCGCGGCCACATCCGCGGAACGCTGCAACGTACCGGCGCCGACGACGACTTGCGGCAATTCACGGGCGATCGCGGCGATCGCGGCGACCGCCGCCGGCGTGCGCAACGTCACCTCGATGACCGGAAGCCCGCCTTCGAAGAGGGCGCGGGCGAGCGGTACGGCATCGCGCTCGCGGTCGATCGTCACGACCGGGATGACCGAGATGCCGCGAAACAGCGTGTGCATGACCGAGTCCTCCTGCCGTGGAGGCATTGGCACATCCTATGCGCGCCGATGCTCGCGGGCAGCAAAATCTGGGGTCGCTGCGGAAATCGGCTACAAATTATGGCCCTCTGATGGCGGCCGGAGACCGGCCGGCGCGAATCGGCCGCCGCTGGTCAGCGCGCGATGCCGAGCGCCTTCGCCTTCCACAAATCCCAGGCGCGGCCGATTTGCGCCCGGTTGGTTTGGGTCGCCGCCGCGGCCTCCTGGTCGTTGAGAAACACCATCCTTCCCTCCCCGAGCCGTAACGCCTCGGCGGCCAGCCGGGCGTTGACCTCGGTGTAGACCGCGCGAAACACGACTTCGCGGATCGAGCCGCCGACCACGACGTTGCCGTGACCGCGCAACAGCGCGACCGGGCGGTCGCCGAGCGCCCGCGCCAATGCCGCGCCCAGGGCCGGGTTGCGCACCAGCATGTCGGTGGCGGGACCGCCGGAATCGCGGATCTCGAATACCGGCACGCCCGCCCCGAGGAAGGAACTCATGTGGTAGATCGGCTGCAATGGTGTCGCGACGACGCCGAACGGAATGACCGAGGGCGAATGGCTGTGCACGACCGCCTGCACCTCGGGCCGGGTCTTGTAGATTTCGCTGTGGATGAAGCGTTCGAGATAGGGGGTGCGGCCGGCGGCATCGAGCGGGTTGCCCTCGGCGTCGAATTCCATGATGTCGGCTGATGTCACCAGCCCCGGCGCCATGCTGCGCGCCAGCAGGAAATGCCCTTCGGTCTTGTCGTGCCGCACGCTGATGTGGCCAAAGCCGTCGACCACGCCCTGGTCGTAGAGAATGCGGTTGGCGGCGACGAGGTCGTCGATCAATGCCGGGTCTGCCGGCAACGCCTGTGCTGCTGCTGTCGTCGCCATCGCCAGCCCTCGTCGTCAGCGCGGAACGGGCACCAGCATGTCAGCATCGGCCGAGAATTGACAGGCGCCGGCCGCGGGGGATTTGATCGGCCGCGACGGCGGGCAACCCTTCGGAGGCGGCGGCGATGGAAAAGCGCAGATTTGGCAAAACCGGCCTGGAGGTGTCGGCGCTCGGCTTCGGCTGCGGCGCGGTGGGCGGGCTGATGGTCAAGGGCGCCGCCGCCGACCAGGAACGCGCGGTATGGCGGGCGCTCGAGCTCGGCATCAATTATTTCGACACGGCGCAGATGTACGGCAACGGCGAAAGCGAGCGCAATCTCGGCCGCGTCTTGCAGACGCTGAAGCCCGATTGCTATGTCGGCACCAAGGTGCGCCTGCCGGCGACCGAGCCGGGGCAGATCGGCCCGGCGATCGCCGCCTCGCTGGACGCAAGCCTGAAGCGCCTGCAGCGCGATTCGGTCGACCTGTCCCAGTTCCACAATTCGATCGTCCGCACCACCAGCGGCGGCGACGTTGCCGCCGAAACCGTGCTGAACGAAGTGGTGCCGGCCTTCGAGCGGCTGCGCGCGCAGGGCAAGTTCCGCTGGTTCGGCATCACCGCCAACGGCGAGACCGCGGCCCTGTTGCGGGTGATCGACGCGCGCGCCTTCGATACCGCGCAGGCCAGCTACAACCTGTTGAACCCGAGCCCCGGTGCCAGCGTGCCGGCCGGCTATCCGGCGCAGGATTACGGCAATCTGCTCGGCCACGCCGCTTCCGCCGAGATGGGCATCATCAACATCCGCGTGCTCGCCGCCGGCGCGCTGAGTGGCACCGAGGCGCGCCATCCGTTGGGCTCGCCGCCGCCGGCGCCGATCGGCTCGGGCGCCGATTACCACCGCGATGTCGAGCGCGCCCGCCGCTTTGAGCCGCTGGTCCGCGAGGGCCACGCCGACAGCCTGATCGAGGCGGCGATCCGCTATCCGCTGGCGCAGCCGGCGGTATCGACCGTATTGGTCGGCTATTCGACGCTGGAGCAGCTCGAATACGCCGCAAGCGCGATCACCAAAGGCCCGCTG
>DATLTH010000491.1:0-2310 GCA_035533695.1 Allostellaceae bacterium
GATCCATTCGCCGATCCAGGCGCGCTATCCCGAACTGGTCATGCGGGTCGATACCGACCGCGACCAGGGCGTCCGCAGCCGCCGCCAGTTCCTCGAGCGCTACTGCGACACCGATACGTTGTGCTGCACGATGCACTTCCCGTCGCCCTCGGTCGGCCACCTCAAGCGCTGGGGCGACGGCTTCAAGCTGGATTACCTGACCTGAGTCAGGCCAGCAACCGCAACACCGGCTTGATCGTCGCGCCGTTGACCGCATCGGCGGCGGCGCGATTGATCTCGGCGAAATCGTAGCGCGTCACCAGCCGGTCGAGCGGAAACCGCCCGGCCATGAACAGGTCGACCAGCCGCGGGATGAACTCGCGCGGCCGGCTGTCGCCTTGGATCACCCCGCGCACGACCCGCCCGCCCTGCAGCCACGGCATCTCGAACGACACCTCGGTGCCGGCCCGCGCACTGCCGACCAATACGCAGGTGCCCAACCCGCGCAGCGCATCGACCGCGAGCCGGAACACCGCCGGCACCGCCGAGGTTTCGAGCGAGAATTCGACGCCGCCGCCGGTGATCTTGCGGATTTCCGCCAGCGTCTCGGCCCCCTTGCTTTCGAGCGCATGGGTCGCGCCCAGCTCGCGCGCCAGCGTCAGCCGGTGCGGATGCACATCGACCGCGATGATCGGGTCGCAGCCGGCGATCCGGGCCGCCATCAGCCCGGACAGCCCGACCCCGCCGACCCCGAACACGGCAAACGATTGCCCCGCCCGCGGCGCCATCACGTTGAGCACCGCCCCGGCGCCGGTCTGCAACCCGCAGCCGAGCGGCCCGAGCAGGTCGATCGGCGCATCAGCGCGTATCTTCACGACATCCTTGGCCGGCGCCACCGCAAACGTGGCAAACGACGATTGCTGGAAAAAGCACGAATAGACCGGCTGCCCGTCGCGGCTCATCGGCGTCGAGCCATCGGCCCGCCGCCCGCCCGATTTCAGCCCGCGCGCATTCGTGCAATAGGCCGGATGGTCAGAGCGGCACGGCTCGCACTCGCCGCACCACGGAAACGACACGACGACATGGTCGCCCGCTGCCAAATCCGTCACCCCGGCACCGAACGCCTCGACCACCCCCGCGCCTTCATGCCCGCAGACTGCCGGGTAGGGCAGGTTCGGAAAGTACCCGTCGCGCGCGTGCAGGTCGGTTTGGCACATGCCGCTGGCGACGATTCGGATCAGCACCTCGCCCGCCGCCGGACCGTCGAGATCGAGTGTCTGTACTTCGAACGGTGCCCCGCGCGCCGGCACCACCGCGGCGGTGATCTTCATCATTTTTCTCCCACCGAATCCAATATTGTATAGGCAGCGTACGCAACGCCCCGCGAGAGAGACTGCCAAAAGTCGAGATCGCCTTGGCTGGCGTCAAACCGCTCAAGAGGTTCGGAAGGGTCAGAGCCCTTCCTCGCCCAATAAAGCAATCCCCGATAATCCGGTGCGTACGACCAGTTCGAATGGGCAATCGCATTCCGAAAGGCACGCACGGGGTTATCAGTCAGGAATTTGCAACACCGTCGCGTAACGGAATTCGGCGCTGAGGTGGCCCGGAGGGCGCGGAAACATGCCTCGCCGAGATATACAAAGCAGACATAGTTTTGAGTGATCACCTGCGCACGAACTACGCCAGGGTCCCGAAGGCCCTGAGCGATATCCATCCACCTTTGAAAGGCGAGCAATTCATCGAGCCTGTCTCGGAGACGGACTGGACTCGCGTTCAAGATCTGGATTCTTGATGCGGGTTCCAGGAACCGCACCTCCGAGGCCACCAGCGTTGCGACTTTCCCTACTTCGTCCTCCTTAAGCCTCACGGCTGAGCTTAGCTTGTCGGAATAACGTCGGAGCTGCTGGTCGAGCAGGGTGTAATTCAATTACCGTTCCTCAGAAAGGGGATAGAGCGCAGAATAGAATTCTCCGCTCATGGGCTGACAATGACGCAATTCCCCGTTCTGCTCGACCGCTTCGCCACCGCGGTTATCGCCAATGACGGCGCCGGGCTTGCCGCGCTGTTCATCGCAGACGGCACCTATGACGACGGGTTTTTCGGCCCCCACACCGGCCGCGCCGCGATCGCGGCGATGCTGCAGCGCTTTCACGACACCGGGCGAGACTACCGCTGGGACTGGTTCGAGCCGCTATGTGACGGCGCGCTCGGCTACGCGAGGTTCCGCTTCAGCTACGCCTCGCGCCTCCAGGGCTGCGAAGGCCGGCCGGTGATGTTCGAGGGCATGAGCCGGTTCCGCTTCGCGGGCAAGCTGATCGCGCATTACGCCGA
>DATLTH010000492.1:0-3788 GCA_035533695.1 Allostellaceae bacterium
GCTCCCCGCTCAAGAAGTCATTGTTGCAGTGGGAATAGCTGCTGATTCCTGAGCGCGATAGCTTGTCCAGCTCACAGGTCGTATTCGATCAGGCCCGACGACGACGGTCCCCGAAGAGACAGGTGGTGGTGATGGGACGGACACTGAAAGAGATGATCGCCGCTCTGCCCCCCCGCACGGCAGGAATGCGTCGAAGCTCGTTATCGAACGCTGAAGGCCGAGATCGAACGCCTACGTCAACCGGCCACCTCGACACAAGAGCCGACCTGACAAACAGAGGCTCGCGCGTCTCGAGCAGCGGAGCCTCGATCCCCACGATGGCGGCCTCGACCCGGAGCACCTCTGCGTTTTGAACGCGCTCCTGAGGTCGCGGTAAATGGCCGGTCGAACCGTTCTGGATTCCTCTACTATTGCCTTCGCTGAGACGACGCCGTGGCAATAAGGAGGTATCATGTCTGGCACATTGTTTCTCATGCCCGACGAGGTGTCCGCACGCTATCGAGGGCAGATCAGTCCCGGAACGTTGCGGAATTGGCGAGCGATGAAAGTGGGGCCATCGTTTCTGAAGATCGGGAGGGCTGTTCTCTATCCGCTTGCGGAGTTAGAAGGTTGGG
Source organism: Allostellaceae bacterium (assembly GCA_035533695.1). Lineage (GTDB taxonomy): Bacteria > Pseudomonadota > Alphaproteobacteria > ATCC43930 > CGMCC-115725 > DATARH01. The sequence continues at coordinate 615 of DATLTH010000492.1, forward strand.
ATCGTAAGAATCTCGTGATTTGCCGTGCCGCTAAAGTACCCAACGGGACGGCGCTTGAGCCAGCATGATGATCACGAACAGGCACCGCTTACCGCACCCAAGCACCGGCCCTTGTTCAAATTGCGGACGAAGAAAAATAGCGCAAAGTCAATATGTTATATGATCTCCGCCGCGTCGTGCACAACCACCCGTCGGGCGACCCGACCCCGTCGAAGGCCGACATCGCGGTCACCCGCGACATCGTCAAGGCGGCGGCACCGCTCGGGGTTACCGTGCACGACCATGTCATCATCGGCCGCGGCCGGCATACCAGCCTGCGCGACCTCGGACTGTTGTAGTGTTGGGGAGGCCCGGCAGGTCCGCCGTCAGTTGCGCGAGGGATCGAGGCTAAGATGACGCTCGATGCGCCGCACGCGCTCGTCGAGTTCGCTGATCAGAATCCCGTGCCCGAGCACGCTCGCATGATAGCTGGTGACGGCCTCGCGCAAGCCGCTGATATCAGCGGTCATTTCGCCAAGCTTCCGGTCAATCGCTTCGAAATGGCGGTCGATCGCTTCGAAGCGGCGGTCATGCCCGGAAACCGTGCGCGCCACTTCGGTCAGCAACTGGTAGACCGCCGCAAGATCGATGCCATTGCCACTCTGCATAACCACATCATATCGCCGCCGTTCGTCCCGCGCAAATCCGTCAACCGGACGGCTGCTTTCGTTCGAGCCGCGCCATGAAGCGGTCGTGATCGACCACCATTCGCTCGTGGAAGCCCTCGCCGATCGGTTCGGCTTCGTCGCGGCAGCTGACCCTGAAGCGCAGCCGGCGCCCGTCGATTGCGACGAGTTCGACCTCGGCGGTCACGGTCATGCCGATCGGCGTCGCCGCGCTGTGGCTCATTTCGACCCGCGTCCCGACCGTGCGCTGATGCGGCCCAATATAGGGAGCGAGCAGCGCAACGCAGGTCCATTCGACAAAGGCGATCATGTTGGCGGTGGCGAATACCGGCGGCATCTCCGCCGCCGCGCCGAACTGCCGCCCTTGCGCCGGCACCGCCAATTCTTCGCCGACCCGGATCGTCGCGCTGTGGCGTAGCCCGGGCTTCAGATCGCCCGAAATCATCAGCCTGTGTTCAGCCCGTATATTGCAGGATCGTCAGGCCGTCATTGACGTCGGTCACGTACATCAGCCCGTCGGGCGCGACATAAACGTCGTTGTACTGGATGACGCGCGGGCGGTTCGGCCGCGGATCGACCATCTTCTCGGGCGCCGGCGGCACGAAATGCGCGACCTCGCGTGGGCAGAACGGATCGGCGGTATCAAATACCCGCACCCCGGCATTCTGGTAGGTGGCGAAGATCAGCTGCTCGCTGCGGAACGAGCCGGGCCGGTTCTCGTGCAGATTGTGCGGGCCGAACTTGGCTCCCTTGGTGCAGTAATCCTCCTCATCCGGGGTCGGGAAGGCGGCGATCTGTACCGGGTTGGTCGGCTCGCGCATATCGAACATCCAGCAGCGCTGGACGCCGTTGGCGCAGTTGTCGAGATTGCCCTCGTCGGCGAACACCGCCAGGTTGCGCTCGGGCAGCGGCAGCGGCGTGTGGGTGCCGCCGCCGAACGGCGGACACCAGTTGCGGTGCGCGAGCAATTTCGGCGCGGTCGGATCGGCGACATCGAGGATCGTCAGCCCGCCGTCGCGCCAAGCGGCATAGGCCAGATTGTCGGCGACGATCGCGTGATGCAGAGCGTAGCGCCGCCCCTTCGGCCAATTCGGCACCTCGCCGCCGGCCGCGTGCATGCCGGGCAGCCACCAGCGCCCGACGATCTCGGGGCGGGTCGGTTCCTGCATATCGATGATCGCGAGAATATGGTCGGTAAAGCCCTGCCAGTGGCAGGACGCATAGGCATAACGCCCGCCGACATACCACAGGCGATGCAGGCCGAGGCCGTCGACCGGCATGAAGGCGATCTCGCGCGGTTCGGCGGGCCTTGAGATGTCGTAGACCCGCAGCCCCGCGGCAAACTCCTTGTCGCGCTTGGTAAAGGTCTCGGTGATCGACCCTTTGAAATAGTCGTTGGGGTCGGAATAGCCTTGCAGCACCCAGATGTTCGGCGAATTCACCGTCAGCAGCAGGTCGCCGTGGGTCTGCAGATGAAAGGCGCGGGAATTGGGCGGCGCCGCCACGAAGTTGACCGGCTGCGGCTGCCGCGGATCGCGCACGTCGGTGATCGTGAAGCCGTCCGAAAACATGTGCCCGACATAGGCATATCCTCGGTGAACCATGACCTGCACGCCGTCGCCGCGGCCGTCCTGGCCCGAGTGGCCGACAAATTCGATGTTGCGTGCGGAAACGGGGGTCACGGGCGGCTCCTTGGCGGCGGTGGACCGCAATTGAATAGAACAGAATCCGCGATGCACAAGCGGAAAGCACACGCTGCTGGACCCTGGCGCCGGCGCGCCCTAGCCTTGGTCGGCGGCGAACCTGTCGGCTGGAGGAGAGCATGGCACAAGCGGCACGCTTTCGCGAATTGATGCGGCGCGACGGGATGGTGGTGGCCCCGGGCGCCTATGATTGCATCACCGCGCGTCTCATTGAACGCGCCGGGTTCGATGCGGTCTACATGACCGGCGCCGGCACCGCGGCGACCTTGGGTTATCCCGATTTCGGCCTCGTCACGATGTCCGAGATGGTGGCCAATGCCGGCCGCATCGCGACCGCAATCGGGCTCCCCGTCATCGCCGATGCCGATACCGGCTACGGCAACGAACTCAACGTCGTGCGCACGGTGCGCGAATACGAGACCGCCGGAGTGGCCGGCATCCATATCGAGGACCAGGGCTTCCCGAAGAAATGCGGCCATCTCGACGACAAGGAGATCGTGCCGCGCGAGGACTGGCTGGCCAAGATCCGCGCCGCCGCCCAATCGCGGCGCAGCCCCGACTTCGTCGTCATCGCGCGCACCGATTCGCGTGCCGTCGCCGGCTTCGACGAGGCGGTGGCCCGCGCCAATGCGGCGCTCGACGCCGGCGCCGACATGGCGTTTGTCGAGGCGCCGCAGACGCGCGAGGAGGTCGCCGCGGTCCCGCGCCTGGTGCACGGCCCCTGCCTTCTCAATGTGGTGCGCGGCGGCAAGACGCCCGACCTCGACCTCGGCGAGGCCGAACGGATGGGCTACAAACTGGCGATC
>DATLTH010000493.1:0-9064 GCA_035533695.1 Allostellaceae bacterium
TCTGGGTGATCTTCGCGCTGTTTGCCGGCGGCGCGCTGTACGGGTTTGTCGGCGTGCTCGTCGCGGTGCCGGCGGCGGCCGTGATCGGCGTATTGGCCCGCTTCGCATTGGCCCGCTATCGCGGCAGCAGCCTCTACGACGCGCCGCGGGTCGAGGCCGAGACGGCGGCCAACAACGTCACCCGCCTGCGATGACCCAGCTGGCGATCAACCTCGCCTACCGACCGGCGCTGGGACGCGCCGATTTCCTGGTATCGGACTGCAACCGGGCGGCGTTCGAGGCGATCGAGCGGTGGCCCGACTGGCAGCAAACGAGGCTCGTGCTGTGCGGCCCGCCGGGCAGCGGCAAGAGCCATCTCGCGCATCTCTGGCAGGAGCGCAGCGGCGGCGCGCTGGTCGCCGGCGACGCCTTGCACCAGGGGTCGCCCGACGCCTTGGCGCGGCTCCCCGGCGTCGCGGTCGACGACGCCGAACGCGCGCCCGAACAGGCGCTATTGCATCTTTACAATTGCTGCAGCGAAGCCGGCACGAGCCTCCTCATCATCGCGCGCACGCTGCCGGCAGCCTGGCCGATTGTGTTGCCGGACCTCGCCTCGCGGCTGCGCGCGGCGCCGTGCGTCTCAATCGCGCCGCCCGACGACGCCCTGCTGGCGGCCGTGCTGGTCAAGCATTTTGCCGATCGCGGGCTCCGGGTCCCGCCTTCCGTCATCGGCTTTCTGGTGCGCCGGATCGAACGCTCGTTCGCCGCCGCCGCGACGATCGCGGTGCGGCTCGACCGTCTGGCGCTCGATGCCGGCCGCCCGATCGGCCTGGCATTGGCCCGCCGGGCCTTGGCCGAGATCGCCGATCAGTCCTGATCGCCCAGTGATTTCGGGGTGACGTAATCGATCAGCCGATGCGGCGTCCGGCCGAGGCTCGCCCACGACCCGTCGATCGCGACGCTGGCCCGCGCCGTTGTCGGGAACTTGCCGGCGACGAGCGCCCGGTAACGTGGCGAATCGGCGGCGGCAAGCGCAAGCGCCAGCTCGTGCAGACCGGGATTGTGGCCGATCACCAACACCTCGCTCGCCGCATCGGGGAGCCGGCGCAGCCGGCGCAGCAACGCCGCCTCACCCGCCAGGTAAAGCTCGTCCTCGAACAGGATGTGCGGCGGCGAGCCATACGCGGCGAGGACCAATTCCGCCGTCTCCCGCGTGCGCAGGGCCGGCGAACACAGCACCAGGTCGAGCGGACCGAGCGATGCCGGCAAGGTTTCGCCGATGCGGTGCGCCTCCTCGCGGCCGCGCCGGTTCAGTGGCCGTTGGCGGTCTTCGACCTCGCCGTCGCGGCGCGACTTGGCGTGGCGCAGCAGGTGCAGCTGGTGCATCGCCAACTCCTTGTTCGCAGCCACCTCCTAAAGCGTGACCGCTCCAAATCGAATCGTCTTTCCCGCGAAAGCGGGAACCCAGGGCAGGCGACGAGCGGTCGCCCTGGACCCCCGCTTGCGCGGGGGTGACGAGGTGGGGCTTCGATCTGAAAAGATCACGCGCTAGAACATCTCCGGCGTGATGACGTTCTGCGGCCGGTTGGTCAGCAAGGCCGCGCGCATCGTTTCGGCCGATTTGCGCCTTGTGTCTTCCCACGAATGCGGCGTCAGCCAGGCCGAATGCGGGGTGATGACCAGGCGTCCTTCGAGCCACTCTTCGCGGGCGCGGTAGGCGCGTAAGAGTTCGGGGATCGGCTCGACCGGCGGCTCCACCGGCAAAACGTCGAGGCCGGCCCCGGCGATGTGGTTGCTGCGCAGCAATTCGGCCAGCGCGTCGAGGTCGATGATCGGCCCGCGCGCGTCGTTGACCACCACCGCCCCCGGGCGCAATAACGCCAGCTGCTCGCGGCCCAATAGACCGTTGGTTTCCGGGGTCAGCGGCGCGTGCACCGACAAGGTGTCGGTCTGGCGCAGCAGGTCCTCGAGCGTCGCGGCGCGGCTGATGCCCAGCGACAATTCGACCCCGTTCGGCAGGTGGGGATCGTAGAACACGACGCGGAAGTTGAACGCCTTGGCGCGCAGCGCGACCGCCGTGCCGATGCGGCCGAGCCCGATGATCCCGAAGGTCTGGGTCCCGAGCCGCTGGATCAGCGGGTGCTGAAACGAGCGGAATGGCGCCGGCGGGTCATGCCGCTGCATCTCGTGGTGCAAGAGGATGCCGCGGCGCAGGGTCAGCGCGAGGGCGATCGCGTGGTCGGCAACCTCGGTCGTGCCGTAATCGGGGACGTTGCAGACGAGGATGTTGCGCGCCGCCGCGGCCGGGCGGTCGAGCTTGTCGTAGCCAACCCCCATGCGCACGATCGCGCGGAGCTTCGGGAAGCGCCGCAGATCGGCGCCGGTGACGGCGAAGCCCAGGATCATCAGCCCGTCGGCTTCGGCACAGTCGGCGTCGGAGATCTCGGAGAGCGCCCCGGCGTCGCGCTTGACGATCCGCAGATCGGGGCCGAACACCCCGCGTTCGAGATCGTCGGGCAGCTGGCGGGCCTCGGGGTAGAGCACGGTGACGGGCATCGGCGTTCCTCTCTTTTCTGAACACTCAGTCGCGCGCGACCTTGACCGGGCGGTGCGTCGCGGCCGATTGGACGATCGCCTCGAAGGCGGCGACCCCGTGCAGGATCTCGCCGGCGCCGATCGGGTAGGGCGCTTCGCCGCTTATCGCGGCGGCGAAGGCGTCGAGTTCGGCGCGCAGCGCGTTGAACGCGGCATACTTGATGATTTGGGGGGCGGGCTGGGTGTGGCGGCCGGTCGGCATCGCCTCCGGGGTCGGCGTGAAGCGGAAATCGAATTCCGGGGTCACCAGTTCGCCGCAGCCTTTGGTGCCGAACACCGCCAGCCGGTACCCGACCGCGGTTGCAATGCAGGATACCAGCGTCCCCGACATGCCGGCCGCAAAGCCGAGCATCACGCTGGTGGTGTCGTCGGCATTGTAGTGCACCGCGCGGCGCAGGCTCGTCGCATAGACTTCGTCGATCGGGCCGAACAGGTGGATCATCGCGTCGAGATTGTGCACGCCCGATGCGGTCATGCCGCCGGCCGGCGCCTCGTTCGGGTCGGCTCGCCAGGATCCTGGGTTCATGAAGAGGCCGGCCGGCGCGTTCTGCTCGCCGTGGCAATGGGCGATCGTGCCGAGATGCCCGTCATCGATCCGCGCCTTCAATTCCTGCATGCCGGGATGAAAGCGGCGCGGATAGGCGACGCCGAGCACAACCCCCGCGCGCGCCACCGCGTCGAGCGCGCGGGCGGCGCTCCTGCGGTCGAGGGTGAACGGCTTTTCCATCATGACGTGCTTGCCGGCGGCGGCGGCCGCTTCGACCTGCCTGCCGTGCTCGCTGTGCGGCGTCGCGAACACGACCGCATCGATCGCCGGGTCGGCGAGGATGTCGTCGATGCTGTCCTTCAGCGCGATGCCGTGCTCGGCGCAGAACGCCTCGGCGTTGGCGCGGGTGCGGTTATGCCCGGCGGTGAAGCGCAATGCCGTGCTCTTGCCCTCGACCGCACCAACCAGGGTGCGGCCCCACCGGCCGATCCCGACAATCGCTGCACGGATCATTATTCTCTCCAGCCGGTGTTCGCGCCGCCGCCGCGTTCTACACCGCACCGAAGGCGCAGGCCATGCGCTGGTTTTTGCTTGCTGATAGAATCATACGTCCTATCTTCGTTGCAGCCGGCTCGCAGCGGGTTATGAAAGACAAGGCCGAACATGTCGGATAACCCGGTAACGCTCGAATTCCTCGCCCGGATGATCCGCGGCGTGCAAGAGGAGATGCGCGAGTTCCGCGCGGACATCGCCGACTTCCGCGACCAGATGACCGTGCAGACGGCGATCCTGATGCGGCTGGAGACGGCACAGAACAGCATGGCCGAGCAGATGCGGGCAATGCTCCTCCAGCACCAGCGCTTCAACAACCGGCTGCGCGCCCTGGAAGAACGCGGCGCCGAGTGATCGCGGCGGGGCTCGGATCACCCGTCGAGAAGTGTCGTCACCAGATTATCGATCTCCTGCGCGATGCCCGCCTCGGTAAGCCGCCGCCGTCCCAGAAAAAGCGAACCAAGGAAGCTCAGCTGATGGCGCAACGTCCCGATATCCGCCTCACCCCCGACGAACAGGCTGTTTTTCTGCGCGACAACCGCAAATGCGCGCTGGCGACGCTCGACCGGGACGGGTTTCCGCATGTCGTCGCGATGAACTTCGCCTTCCGCGACGGCGCCTTCTGGATGACCTCCTACGGCAAGGCGCAAAAGGTCGTGAACATCCGCCGCAACCCGAAGGTCGGCGTGATGGTCGAAACCGGAGGCGCCTATGCCGAGCTGAAGGGGGTCATGGCGCGCGGGGATTGCGAAATCATCGAGGACCCCGACGCGGTCCGCGAAGCGTTCGCCTGGCTGGGCGAGGGCCGCAATACGGCGCGGCCGGCCGGCTCCGCGCGCAGCGCGCCCAAGCGCGTCGTCCTCAAGATCCTGCCGCGCCGGGTCACCAGCTGGGACCACAGCAAGCTCGGCGGGCGCTATTGATCCCGGATCAGGCCGCGCTGCGCGACTTCTCGCCGCGGATCGGGTCGCCCCGAGTGGCGTCGCCGCGGATCGGGTCGATCAGCGCGCGGCGGGGCGGGAAGGTGATGCTGACGCGGGTGCCGGCGCCCGGTTCGCTCGCGAGGTCGAGCGTGCCGCCATGCAAATCCATGATCGCCTTGACCAGCGGCAAGCCTAGCCCGGTGCCTTGGTGCGAGCGGGTCAACGCGGTATCGACCTGCTCGAACGGCTCAAGGACGCGGCCGAGGTCATGGGGCGCGATGCCGATCCCGGTGTCGCTGACGGTCAGCGTCAGTCCGGTTTCCCGGTCGAAGCGGCCGGCAATCGTGACGGTGCCCCCGGGCGGCGTGAATTTGACGGCGTTGGTGAGCAGGTTGAGCAGCACCTGCTTGGTCTTGCGCTCGTCGGCGCACAGCGGCGGCAGGTCGGCGGGCAAATCGATGCGCAGCAACAACTCGCCGCTGCGGATGCGGTTGCTGACCAGTTGGCGCACCGATCGCACGGTCTGCCGCAGATCGAAGACATCCTCGTGCAACTCGAGCTTGCCGGCTTCGGCCTTCGACAGGTCCAGGATGTCGTTGATGATCCGCAACAGATGGGTGCCGCTCTCGTGGATGTCGGCCACATAGGTGCGGTATTGCTCGTTGCCGATCGTGCCGAGGACCTCGTGCAGCATCATCTCCGAGAAGCCGATGATGGCGTTGAGCGGCGTCCGCAGCTCGTGGCTCATCGTCGCGAGAAAGCTGGATTTGCCGCGGCTGGCCGCTTCGGCCTCTTCCTTGGCGAGACGCAGCGCCTGGTACGCCGCCGCGCGCTCGCGCAGCAGAGCCACCCGGTCGAAGCAGCGGTCGAGCACCGCAAACAGCGCGTTCGCGTCGCACGATTTGTCGATGTAGTCGTAGGCGCCGCGTCGCAGCGCGGCGATCGCCGTCTGGCTGTCGAGGTCGGCGGTCATCAGCACGCAGATCAACTCGGGCTGCTCGATGCGCAGGCGCGGGATCAGATCGACGCCGGAGACGCCGCCGCCGAGGCGCCCGTCGATCAGCGCGACCGGGGCGGCGTCGCCGCCGGCGGGAGGATCGCGCAGCACCGCCAGCGCCCGCCCGGCCGTTGCGGCATAGAGCGCGGCATAGCCCTTCGACCCGAGCCGTCCGGCGAGCGATTGGGCAAAGCCGCAATCGTCATCGACGATCAGGACCGAACGCACCGGTACCTTCTCCGGCATCATCACCTACCTCCGCCGGCCCGGGGCTGGCGGCGCATTTGGAGCGCCGGGTTTGAACGAGGTGCAGCGAGCCTGCGATAAAGGCTGTTCGTCATATCGGGCCGGGGCGACGCCCAAAGTGTCAGCGAGGATCATCAACCGCCTCATGCGGATACCCTGGCGCGATGCGTCGCGGCCGGCCAACCCTCACGCGAACCGTCACCCGAAACCTCGCCCTTTCCTGCCATCTGCGATTGTGCCACGCGTTGGTTGACAATCTGTTTAAGGGCTGCGACGCGGGCCACGCACCGACGATTTTGGTGCGCCGTATTTGATCGGCGCACATCTTCATCGGGCATATGATTGAAGATAGTATTAATAAACACCTTTAGGTTGTGGCACGATTTCCGGCAAAGTTCAATGCTCGAGCAGCAATGAGCCGAAGCCATCGATCTTGTCGGCGATCCCGCAGCGACGCAATGCCCAGCGATAGGTCGCGGTGTTGATTGCGATCACCGGCTTGCCGAGCCAGAACTCGGCCAGCCCGGCGAGGCGCGCCATCGCGAGATTGGTGCCGACCTGAACGATCGCCTCGATGTCGGGGCCGTCGATTTGCTGCACCGCGTCGCGCAACTCCGCTTCGGAGACATGCGCGATCAGCACCGGGCTGGCGCATTTCAGCCCGATCAGGCGCACGACCTCAAAGCCGCAATCGGCAAAAAATCGGCGCACCTGCAGATCGGCGATCGGCATGTACGGCGTGATGATTCCGAGCCGCTTGATGTCGCCATAACATTGCAACGCCTGGCGTGCCGCGTCCGAGCCCATGGTGACCTCGACGCCGGCATGCGCCGCGACGCGCTCGCGCAATCGTTCGCTGCCGTCGAGCCCGTCCCAGAAGGTCTCGGACGACATGCCCATGACGAGATGGTCGGGTTCGCAGGTCATCACCCGGTCGATCGCCGCCATCAACTCGCCGCGCACCGCCTCGATCAGCCGGGCGAAGTCATCATCGCTGCGCAACGGCTCGTTCGGGATGTGGATGCGGCCGAAATGGTTGGTGACGCCGGGCGGCCGCATCGCGTCGAATTCGGGCTGCACGACGGTGTTGGTCGAGGGCGCGATGACCCCAAGCTTCAACCGCCAGCCGAGCGCATCGACCATGTTGTCCTTCCTACGGAATTTATCTGCTAGACTAACCGATCGCACTCGAAGGAGAGATCAGGTTGGCCTTCGCCTTCGATAGCCTGGGATATGCGAAGAAATTGCGCGATTCCGGGGTCTCTTCAGATCAGGCGGAGGCGCATGCCGAGGCGGCACGGGATTTCGTGATGGCGGAATTGGTCACCCGCAATGATCTGGAGGTTGTCCGGCGCGAACTGCAGTCGGCGATCGATGCGACACGGCATGACCTTGAGGCGAGAATCGATAATCTCGGCCTGCGTCTTGAAGCACAGACGCTGCGTATCACGATCCGCATGGGCATCATGCTCGCCGCGGGGCTCAGCCTGCTCGGCGCGGTCCTCAAGCTCCATTCCTAGGCAACGACCCGGGCGCGGCATTCGCCGAAACCGATCGGGGCGTAGCCGTCGCGCCGGCAATGGGCGCGGAAAATGACTTCGTCGCCGTCTTCGAGAAAGCTGCGGGTCTCGCCCGAACTCAGCGCCAGCGTGCGCGTGCCGTCGAGGCTTTGCTCGCTGAGGCTGCCCCAGCCTTCCTCGCTCGGGCCCGAGATCGTGCCGGTGCCGAACAGATCGCCGGCCACCAGGTTGCAGCCGCCGCTGGTATGGTGGGCGACAAGCTGCGCCAGGGTCCAGTAGAGGTCGGTGGTGTTGCTGTGCGAGATGCGGTGCGGCATCAGGCCCCGCTCGCGCATCTGCCGGGTCAGCACCAGGGATTCGAGCGCAATGTCGAACGCGCCCTGTCGCTGGTCCTGGTCATCCCATAAATGAGGCAATGGGCGGGGGTCGCCGTCCGGGCGGGGCGGCTGCGCCACGCGAAACGGCTCCAATGCCTCGGCGGTGACGATCCACGGCGACACCGTCGAGCCGAAGCTCTTGCCGAGGAATGGCCCGAGCGGGGCCGATTCCCATTGCTGAATGTCGCGCGCCGACCAGTCGTTGACGAGGCCGAGCCCGAAGATGTGCTCGGCGGCATGGCCGATCGGCACCGCTTCGCCCTGGCGGTTGCCCGGTCCGACCCAGATCGCCAGTTCGAGTTCGTAATCGAGCTTGCGGCACGGCCCGAAGCTGGGGGCCGCTTCGTCAGGCAGTTTGCGCTGGCCGCTCGGGCGCTTGACCGGCACGCCCGATTCACGCACCGAGGAGGCGCGGCTGTGATAGGCGACCGGCACGTATTTGTAGTTCGGGCTGAGCGGGTTGTTCGGGTCGCGCCGGCGGCCGCCGTTCCTCGCATGGTGGATGCCGGCGAAAAAGTCGGTGAAATTGCCGATCGCCGCCGGCAGGTGCAGCCAGCAATCGCTCGCCCGATGCAGGACGCGCTCGGCGAGCGCTTCGGCCTTGCCGCCGGCCGCAAGCAGTGCGAAGACCTGCTTGCGCAACTCGCGGCGCGGCGCGGCGCCCAATGCCATCAGCGGATTGAGGCTCGGGCCGGAAGCCGCCTCTGCCGCACGGGCGGCGGCATCGGTGAACAAATCGGCCGCCAGCGCGGCGCGCAGATCAAAGATCATGTCGCCGATCGCGACCCCGCCGCGCGGCAAGGCGTCGGGCACGGTGCGCCCGGGCGGGCTGAACACTCCGCAGGGAAGGTTCTGCAGCGGAAACTCACCGTGACCGTTGGCCGAGGCGACCCAGCTTTGGCGGGCGCGGTCATGGGTTTCGTCGATCATGCTGATTTCTCCCTGCTCAGCGGCAGGCCCGAAACCTCGGGCATCGTGCCGCGCTGCGGCCGGCAGACCGCGAAGATGCCGAAGGCGAGGGCGAGGACGATAAAGCTGCCGACCACCATGATCATGCTGGCGGCAATCGGATACGGCAACAAGGCGACGATGTAGGTGCCGATCGCGGCAACCGCCATCTGCAGAAAGCCCATCACGCCCGACGCGGTGCCGGCGAGGCGCGGGTGAATGCTGAGCCCCGCCGCCATCGCCGCGGGCTGGCTCATCCCGTCGCCGATCTCGCACAGGCCGATCGGCACGAACAACGCCCAGGGGGTGAGCCCGACACGGAGGGTCCACAGCGCCAATGCCACCGCCGCAATGACGGCGATCGTGCGCCCGATGATCAAGAGGCGCAGGCTGCCGAGGCGCTGTGCGTAGCGCACTGCCGCGGCATTGCCGAGCATGTA
>DATLTH010000494.1:0-3417 GCA_035533695.1 Allostellaceae bacterium
GCGCTGGCCGAGGAAGTCATCCGCCTCGTCGAACCGGTCGTGAAGCCGCTGCGCATCGACCCGGCAAAGCGGCCGTTCGTGATCCTCGTCGTCGGGGTCAACGGCAGCGGCAAGACGACGACGATCGGCAAATTGGCAAAACAGTACCGCGACGCCGGCAAGAGCGTGATCCTCGCGGCCGGCGATACCTTCCGCGCCGCCGCGGTTGAGCAGTTGCAGATCTGGGGCGAGCGCGCCGGCGCTCCGGTAATGACCCGGCCGACCGGCTCTGACGCCGCCGGCCTCGCCTTCGACGCGCTGACCCGGGCGCGAGAGGAAGGCGCCGACCTATTGCTGATCGACACCGCCGGGCGATTGCACAACAAGGGCGATCTGATGGCCGAATTGCAGAAGATCGTGCGCGTGCTGAAAAAGGTCGATGGCGCGGCGCCGCATGCCGTGCTCCTGGTGCTCGACGCGACGCTCGGGCAGAACGCGCACGCCCAGGCCGAGATTTTCCGCGACATGGTCGGGGTTACCGGCATCGTCATGACCAAGCTCGACGGCACCGCGAAAGGCGGCGTCCTGGTGTCGCTGGCCGAGAAATACGGCATCCCGGTCCACCTGATCGGCATCGGCGAAGGCGCCGAGGATCTGCGCCCGTTCGAAGCCCGCGCCTACGCCCGCAGCCTCGTCGGGCTCGAACTCTGAGGATCAGGCGGGGACCGGGATCGCCCGCTGGTTGTACATGCGCTTCCTGATCGCGGCGCGCTCCGCCTCGGAGATCGTCGCCGGATCGGGCGGCAAATCCTTGCCGACCGCCATGCCGCGCTGCACTGCCGGGCGCGCGCTCAATTCGTCGAACCAGCGCTTGAAGTGCTTGAATTCGTCGATGTCCTGCCCTTGCGCCTTCCAGTTGACGGTCCACGGATAGGAGATCATGTCGGCGATCGTGTAGTCGTCGCCGCACAGATACTTGTTCTTGTAGAGCCGGTTGTTGAGGACGCCGTAGAGACGGTTGGCTTCGTCGGTAAAGCGGGCGATCGCATAGGTCAGGTCGCCCGCCTCGGGGCCGGCGCGGCGGAAATGGCCGCATTCGCCGAGCTTCGGGCCCTGGTTGGCCATCTGCCACATGACCCATTGGGTGACGTTGTATTTGCCGCGCAAATCTTGCGGGAAGAACTTGCCGGATTTTTCGGCGATGTACATCATGATCGCGCCCGATTCGAACACCGAAATCGGCGCGCCGCCGCCTTTCGGGTCTTGGTCGACCATCGTCGGCATGCGATGATTGGGGTTCATCGCCAGGAATTCGGGCGTGAACTGGTCGCCGCGCTGGATGTTGCACGGGACGATCTTGTAGGGCAGGCCGCATTCCTCGAGCAGGATCGTCACCTTCTTGCCGTTGGGGGTCGGCCAATAGTGCAGATCGATCATCGCAAATCCCTCGTGCTCGTGGGGTGCAGGCGAGCGGAACAGTATCGTACGGTGCGGCGGCTGCCTAGAATCGAAAGGGCAGCGGCTCAGGAGCGCCCGATCGCGTCGAGGCAGCCCTGGAGGATATAGGCCGCGGCAACCCGGTCGACGATTTCGGCGCGGCGCTTCCTGGTCATGTCATGGGCGATCATCTCGCGGGTGACCGCCGCCGTCGACAGCCGCTCGTCCCAGAACGCCGCCGGCATGTCGCGCAAGGCCAAGAGGTTGCGGGCGAACTGGCGCACCGACTGGGTGCGCGGCGTGTCGCCGCCGGAGAGGGCAAGCGGCAGGCCGATGACCAGTCCGCCGACGCCGTGCCGGTCGACGAGCGCCAGCAGCAGTGCGGCGTCGTCGCGAAAGCGGCCGCGGCGGCGGATCGTGTCGAGCGGGCTGGCGATGACCAGCCGCGTATCGCTGAGCGCGAGGCCGATCGTCTTGGTGCCGACATCGAGCCCGAGCACGCGGCTCCCGGCGGGCACCGCTTCGCGCAATTGATGGGGATCGCCGAGCGGCATGGCGGATCATAGCGCGCCGGCCCCGTCTGCGGCACACCATTGCAGCATTGCGTTTTGCGGGCCATTTGTTGCACCGATTGGGACGATCTCATTCCCGGCGGAGAATATCGATGGCGTTGGACAAGGCCGACGTGGCGCATATCGCGGCATTGGCGCGCATCAGGCTCGCCGAGGGCGAACTCGAACCGCTGGCGGCCGAGCTGTCGCAGATTCTGACCTGGGTCGAGCAGCTTGCCGAAGTCGATACGGCCAACGTCGCGCCGATGACCAGCGTCGCCGCGCTCGGTCTGCCGATGCGCGACGATCGCGTGACCGACGGCAATAATCGCGACGCGATCCTCGGCAACGCCCCGCTTGCCGCGCCGAGCGGGCCGGCCAAAGGGTTTTTCGGCGTGCCCAAGGTGGTCGAGTGAGCGCTCTGACGGCTCTCACCCTGGCCGAGGCGCGCGCCGGGCTCAGGACGAAGCAGTTCTCCGCCCGCGAGATGGCCGAAGCCCATGTCGCGGCGGTGGAAGCGGCGCGGCCGCTCAACGCTTTCATCACCGAAACGCCGGAGCGCGCCCTCGCGATGGCGGCGGCATCGGACGAACGGCTGGCGCGCGGCGCAGCGCTGCCGCTCGACGGCATTCCGCTCGCGATCAAGGATCTGTTCTGCACCAAGGGCGTGCTCACCACCGCCGCCTCGCACATTCTCGACGGCTTTACACCGCCTTACGAATCGACCGTCACCGAGAAATTGTGGGCCGCCGGCGCGGTCATGCTCGGCAAGACCAATCTCGACGAGTTCGCGATGGGCTCGTCGAACACGACGAGCTATTACGGTCCGGTCGAAAACCCCTGGCGCCGGCATCAGGGCCACTCGGGCGACAACCGGCCATTGGTGCCGGGCGGGTCGTCCGGCGGCTCGGCGGCGGCGGTGGCGGCCTATGCCGCCTTGGGCGCGACCGGCACCGATACCGGCGGCTCGATCCGCCAGCCGGCGAGCTTTTGCGGCATCGTAGGGCTGAAGCCGACCTACGGGCGCTGCTCGCGCTGGGGGGTCGTCGCGTTCGCCTCCTCGCTCGACCATCCCGGGCCGATGGCCCGCACGGTGCGCGACGCCGCGATCCTCTTGCGCGCGATGGCCGGGCACGACCCCAAGGATTCGACTTCGGCGCCAGTCCCGGTGCCGGATTACGAAGCCGCGCTCGGCGGCGACATAAGCGGCTTGCGCATCGGCATCCCGAAGGAATACCGGGTCGACGGCATGGCCGGCGAGATCGAGGCCTTATGGCAGCAGGGGATCGCGTGGCTGCGCGAGGCCGGCGCCGAGCCGGTCGAAATCACCCTGCCGATGACCAGATACGCATTGCCGGCCTATTACATCATCGCGCCGGCCGAAGCCTCCTCGAACCTGGCGCGCTATGACGGCGTGCGCTTCGGGCTGCGCGTGCCCGGCGACAGCCTC
>DATLTH010000495.1:0-5796 GCA_035533695.1 Allostellaceae bacterium
AAGCGCCCCGTGGCCGCCCCGTGGCCGTCCCGTGGCCGCCCCGTGGCCGCCCCGTGGCCGCCCCGCAGAGGCGTCGCGCGATGGCGAAATTCGCGTTGGTCGCAAGAGGTCCGCGCGGTAAGCTGCCGATCGCCATCATGCGCGCGCGGCCGGGGTCGCAGCCCGCGACCCCAAGTCTGGGCGGCAATCTGGGAGGGTTACCCGATGCCTCAATTCACCACCGAGAACGTCTGCTACGTGAAGCACGGCGAGCGCCAGATCATGGCCCGGGTGTTCAAACCGGAGGGCGCGGGGCCGTACCCGTGCTTTATCGACCTGCACGGCGGCGCCTGGAACAACGGCGACCTCGAGGACCGCACCGGGCTCGGCGAATACCTGGCAGCGCGCGGCGCGGTCATGCTGACGCTGAACTTCCGCCATGCCGCCGACGGCTATCCGACCTCGTGCCAGGACATCAATTACGGCATCCGCTGGGCCAAGGCGCACGCCAAGGAACTGAAGATAGACCCCGGCAAAATCGTGATCGGCGGCGCGTCCTCCGGCGGCCACCTCGCGATGCTGGTGGCAATGCGCCCCAACGACCAGCGCTATGCCGCGATCCCCGGTCCCGCCGGTGTCGACGCCAGCGTCAAGGGCGTCGTCATGCAGTGGCCGGTGATCAACCCGCTGTCGCGCTATCGCAACGCAATCCGCCGCTCGAAGGAGGCTAACCCGCCGGCCTTCACCGTCGGCATGAAGGAAAAGCATGACACCTATTGGCATACCGAAGCCGAGATGGCCGAAGGCAACCCGATGCTGATCCTCGAAAAGGGTGAGAAGGTGGTGATGCCGCCGGCGGTGTGGCTGCAGGGCCGGCCCGACGAGGTGCACGACTACCACGACCCCGATTCGAGCTTCCCCGGCAACGAGCCCGAGCGCTTCGTCAGCAATTACAGGAAGGCCGGCGGCGACATCGAAATCGCTTATTTCGACAACGCCAAGCGCAGCACCGACACGACCCACGCGCCGGTCCTCGACTTCATGAAGAAGCACCTGTAACAGCGCCGGCGAGTGCCCCTCACTCCAACCCTCTCCCCGCAAGCGGGGAGAGGGAGGGACCCGCGCGAAGCGTGGGAGCGTGAGGGGCAAGCTTCGTCCGCATTCCGCGAGCAGCCACGCGTGAGCGGGTCCAAGACGATTAAGAAGGGCTACAAGGAAGCCGGCGTCGATGTCGCCGAGGCCGATGCCGGGCTGCGCAACATCGTCAGCCGCATCACCGCGACGTGGCCGAAAAGCGGCTTGGGCGCGGTCAAACTGCCGATCGGCTATTTCGCCAATGTCATCGATTTGGGCGGCATCGGGCTGGCGATCGGCACCGACGGGGTCGGCTCGAAGGCGATCGTCGCGCAGATGATGGGCAAGTTCGACACGATCGGCATCGATTGCGTCGCGATGAACGTCAACGACCTGTTGTGCGTCGGCGCGCGGCCGTTATCGATGGTCGATTACATCGCGGTCGAAGAGGCCGATGCGGCGATGCTCGACGGCATCGCGATCGGTCTTGCCGAGGGCGCACGGCAAGCCGGCATCTCGATCTGCGGCGGCGAAATCTCGCAACTGCGCGACATCGTGCGCGGCTTCGACCTGGTCGGCACGGCAATCGGCACGGTGCCGCTCGACCGGATCATCGTCGGCCGCGACCTCGCACCGGGCGACCGGGTCATCGGCATCGCCAGTAACGGCATCCACAGCAACGGGTTTACCCTCGCTCGCCGCGCGTTCTTTGAGCGGGCCGGGGTCTCGGTCGATCACGTTTTTCCCGAGCTCGGCCGCCCGCTCGGCGACGAGCTGCTCCGCCCGACCTATATCTACGTGCCCGAGATCCTCGAAATCATCGAGCGGCTGCCCGCGGTCAAGGCGCTCGTTCACATCACCGGCGACGGTCTCCTCAACCTGCCGCGGGTCGACGCCGAAATCGGCTTCGTCCTCGACAATCTGCCGCCGCTGCCGCCGATATTCGGGCTGATCGAGCGGCTTGGCGAAGTCGACCGGGCGGAGATGTTCGAAGTCTACAACATGGGCATCGGGTTTTGCGTCGTCGTGGCCGAGGCGCAGGTCGAACCGGCATTGGCGATCCTTGCGCGCCACCAGCGGCAGGCCTCGGTCATCGGTTACGCGTTCGCCGACCCCGAAAAGTCAGTCCACCTGCCGCAATACGGGCTCATCGGCCGCGGCAAGCGCTTTCAACCGGCGTAGCGTCTACTCGCGTTTGAGGCCGAGATCGGCGAGGCAGGCATCGAGCGGACGGCCTTGCGCCCGCGGCACCGCGCCGTCCTGGCAAGAGGCGACGATGGCCGCGTATTCGGCCCGGCTCGGCATCCTGCCCGAAGCGAGCCGCCACCCCTGCACGCTGTCCGGGCCGGCCTGCTGCCTGGTGCCGAGGAGCGAGCAGCCGGCGAGGCTCATCAGCAACAACATGGCGGGCTTCGGCATCGCGGAGTTCCCCTGAAATCCGATCCGCGGAGAACTTACCTGCGGCGGCCGGCCGCGTCACCGCCGACGGCGATCAATGCCGGCGGGTCAAGGCAACCCTGCCGATCAGGCGCTTCTGCCGGGCGGTCCGGAAGGCTAAGATACGGTTTGCCGATTTTGTGGGATCGCTGCGGATGCCGAGACTGCCAACCGTCGGACCGGACACAAGGGTCAATGCCCTGATCGGCAGCGGCCACTTCCTGTCGCACTACTACCAGCTCTGCCTGCCGCCCTTGTTCATCGCCTGGCAGCAGACCTTTCATGTCTCCTACGCCGAGCTCGGCCTGGCGATGGCGCTGATGTCGGGCACCACGGCAATCGCCCAGGCGCCGGTGGGGTTTCTCGTCGATCATTACGGCGCGCGCCGCTTCCTGATCGGCGGCGCCTTGCTGATGACATTGTCGATCGCCGCGATGGGGTTCGCCACCGCGTTCTGGCAGATCGCGCTGCTGGCGATGCTGTCGGGCCTCGGCAACTCGGTCATCCACCCGGCCGATTACGCGATCCTGTCCGGCTCGGTGAACGGGGCGCGGATCGGGCGCTCGTTCGCGCTGCACACCTTTGTCGGCTATGTCGGGTTCGCCGCCGCGCCGCCGGTGACGGCGGCGCTGATGCTGCTGTTGGGGTGGCGCGGCGCCCTTTTCACGGTCGGACTGGTCGGCCTCCCGGTGGTTCTGGCGATCGTGTGGCAGAGCCGCATCCTCGTCGAACAAAAGCGCGAGGCGAAGCGCCGCAAGCCCGGCGTTCTGGCTGACGTGCGGCAGCTGTTTTCCCGCTCGATCCTGTGCTTCTTTGCCTTCTTCATGGTGTCGTCGATGGCGGGAGCCGGCATCCAGTCGTGGCTCATCACAATTCTGCACCGCACGCACGGCCTCGCACTCGCCGCCGCCTCCTCGGCGCTGACCGGCTACATGATCGGCAGCATGGCCGGCATTCTGCTCGGCGGCTGGGTCGCCGATCGCACCGACCGCCATCTCGGCTTTGTCGTCAGCCTGACCATCGCCGGCTCGGCCGTGCTGCTGTGGGTCGATCTCGTCGGGATGAGCGAAATCCTGACGATCGCGGTGCTCTTCCTCGGCGGGCTGGCGATCGGCGCGAGCCGCACGCCGCGCGACGTGATGGTCAAGGATGCCGCGCCGCCGGGGCAGATCGGCCAGGTGTTCGGCTTTGTCAGCGCCGGGCTCTCCCTGGGCGGCGCGATCATGCCGGTGCCCTACGGCATGCTGATCGACGCCGGGCGCCCGGACCTGGTGCTGGTGGTGGTCGCCGGGCTGTGGCTGTTGAGCCTGTTGTTCGTCGGCAGCGCCCGCGCCGGCAGCCGCCCTGAGCCGGTGCCGGCGGCGGCGGAATAGGCGGCCCGCGGTTGCCTTTTGCGGCATAGCTGAAGTAGACCGGAGCGGCGGCCTCCCGTCGATGCTCGGGGGGCCGCGCCGTTGTTCTGCACCGCAGCCTGATGCCCGTCGATTTTCCCGCTTCCGGCACCGCCCTGCCTCACCCTGTCGCCGGCTCCGGCGACCGTTCGGGGCTGGCTGCGCTCTACCGCGAGCGCGCGGCGGCGGGCCTCATTCGCGCCGACCCGGCGCAGCAGCGCGCGGTCGCGCGGCTGCAATTATTGCACGATTCGCTGCTGCCCCGCCGATCGCCCGATCGCCGGTGGTGGATGCGGCTCGCAGGGGCGGGTCGGCCCGCGGCGGCGCCGAAGGGCCTCTACATCTGGGGGCCGGTCGGGCGCGGCAAGTCGATGCTGATGGATCTGTTTTTCGCCGCGGCGCCCATCGTTCGCAAGCGGCGCGTCCATTTCCATGCCTTTATGCTCGATGTCCATGCCCGCATCGAGCGCGAGCGCCGCACCCGGACCGCGGAGCCGGTCGCCAAGGTCGCCGCCGATCTGGCGGCCGAGGCGGCGCTGTTGTGCTTCGACGAGTTCCAGGTCAACGATATCGCCGATGCGATGATCCTCGAGCGGCTGTTCCGCGCATTGTTCGATGCCGGCACGCTCGTCGTCGCCACCTCGAACCGCTCGCCCGACCGGCTCTACGAGAAGGGGCTGCAGCGCGACCGCTTCCTGCCGTTCATCGCCCTCTTGCTACAGCGGCTCGACATGCTCGAACTCGACAGCGGGCGCGATTACCGGCTGTCGCGCATGGTGGGGAAGCGCGTCTACCACTCTCCGCTCGGGCCGCCGGCGCGCGCCGCGCTCGAAGCCGCCGTCGCCACGCTGACCGACGGCATAGAAGGTGCGCCCGAGCTGTTGACCGTCATGAAGCGGGAATTGGCGGTGCCGCGCGCCGCGCGCGATGTCGCGTGGTTCGGCTTCGACGAGTTGTGCGCCCGCCCGCTTGCCGCCGCCGATTATCTCGCGATCGCCGAGCGCTATGCGGCGGTCATTGTCGACGGCATCCCGCGCCTGTCGCCGCGCCAGCGCAACGAGGCGCAGCGCTTCCACATCCTGATCGACGCGCTCTACGAGGCGCGCACCCTGTTCGTCTGCTCGGCCGCCGCACCTCCCGAGGAGATCTATATGGCCGGCGACGGCGCCCTCGAATTCCAGCGTACCGTCTCGCGCCTCCACGAGATGCAGAGCGAAGACTACGTCGCCAACCGGGCAACGCCGTGAACGTGGCGCGGGCGGTGCGGGTCGCACCCTTGCCGGGAATATGCTAGAGATATCTCTGGTGCCCGGAGGAAATTAAATGTCGCAAGCGACCGTTGGCAAATGGGGGAAGAGCCTGGCGATCCGGCTCCCCGCCGAGATCGCAACGGCCGCCGGGATCAGCAACGGCGAGCGCGTCGAGATCGAGGCGCGCGACGGCGACATCGTGATCCGGCCGGTTGCCCCGCGTTTCACTTTGCAGGAGCTGTTCGCGGGCAAAAGCCCGCAAGAATGGCGAGCGGCCTACGCCGGCGCTTTTGATTGGGGGTCTGATGTCGGTCGCGAAGCGATCGAGGAATGACCCCCTCTGGCTATATGCCGGACAGCGGCGATCTGATCTGGACGGAATTCGACCCAACGAGGGGAAGGGAACAGGCCGGGCGGCGGCCAGCGCTTGTCGTCTCTTGCGCCGAATTTACCGAAAACACCGGCCTGACCGTGGTCTGTCCGATCACCTCGCGGGTTCGGCCGTTCCCCACCAGCGTTGTGCTCCCGCCGGACCTGCCGGTCGCTGGCGAGATCC
Organism: Allostellaceae bacterium; assembly: GCA_035533695.1. Lineage (GTDB taxonomy): Bacteria > Pseudomonadota > Alphaproteobacteria > ATCC43930 > CGMCC-115725 > DATARH01. Next base: position 5,688 of record DATLTH010000495.1, read on the forward strand.
TCACCAGCCACATCCGCAGCATCGACACCCAAGCCAGGCCGATCCGATACGCGGGCACCGTGCCGCCCGAAACGGCGCAACTCGTCCGGGCGAAGCTGAACGCTTTCAT
>DATLTH010000496.1:0-5153 GCA_035533695.1 Allostellaceae bacterium
ACAATTTGATGATGTCGGGGGCGTGGCCGCCGCCCGCCCCTTCGGTGTGAAAGGCGTGGATGTTGCGGCCCTTGAAGGCGGCGATCGTGTCCTCGACGAAGCCGGATTCGTTGAGCGTGTCGCTGTGCAGCGCGACCGCGATGTCGAGCCGTTCGGCGACCCCGAGGCAGCAGTCGATCGCCGCCGGCGTGGTCCCCCAATCCTCGTGCAGTTTGAGACCGCAGGCCCCAGCCTCGACCATCTCGACAAGCGCCCGCGGCTCCGACGCGTTGCCCTTGCCGAAAAATCCGAGATTGACCGGCAGCCCCTCGGCCGCCTCTAGCATGCGCGCGAGGTGCCAGGGGCCCGGCGTGCAGGTCGTCGCCGCGGTGCCGGCGGCGGGGCCGGTGCCGCCGCCGAGCATCGTCGTGACGCCGCTGTAGAGCGCCTCCTCGCACAGCTGCGGGCAGATGAAATGGATGTGGCTGTCAATGCCGCCGGCGGTGATTATTTTCCCTTCGCCGGCAATGATCTCGGTGCCCGGGCCGATCACGATGTCGACCCCGGGCTGGATGTCCGGGTTGCCGGCCTTGCCGATGCCGCAGATGCGGCCGCCGCGGATGCCGATATCGGCCTTGACGATACCCCAGTGATCGAGGATCACGGCATTGGTGATGACGGTATCGACCGCGCCCTGCGCCCGGCTCCTCTGCGACTGCCCCATGCCGTCGCGGATCACCTTGCCGCCGCCGAACTTCACTTCCTCGCCATAGACCGTGCGGTCCTCTTCGAGCTCGATGACGAGCTCGGTATCGGCGAGGCGCAGTCGGTCCCCCACCGTCGGCCCGAACATCGCGGCATAGGCATGGCGCGAGAGGGTTGTTGCCATGCTCACAGCGCCCCGTTGACGCGGCCGTTGAAGCCGACGACGCGGCGGGCGCCGGCGTAGGCGACGAGGCGCACCTCGCGGGTCTGGCCGGGCTCGAAGCGGGTCGCGGTGCCGGCCGGAATGTCGAGACGAAAGCCGCGCGCCTGCTCGCGATCGAACTGCAAAGCGCCGTTGGTCTCGTAGAAATGATAGTGCGAGCCGATTTGGATCGGCCGGTCGCCGGTATTGGCGACGGTCAAGGTCACGGTCGGCCGCCCGGCGTTCAGCTCGATCTCGCCATCGGCGGGGAAGGGCTCACCGGGGATCATCGGGCAATCCTCGAATTGCCCCTCACCCCAACCCTCTCCCCGCAGGCGGGGAGAGGGAGCGCGCCCGACCTATAGCCCCTCGCCCCGCTTGCGGGGAGAGGGAGGGGCCCATCGCGCAGCGATGGGAGGGTGAGGGGCAGTTCCAGCAACGCATTCACCGTATCGGCTCGTGCACGGTGACGAGCTTGGTGCCGTCGGGGAAGGTCGCCTCGACCTGGATTTCCGGGATCATCTCGGCGATGCCCTCCATGACCTGCGCGCGCGAAATCACCGTGGCGCCGTCGCGCATCAGTTCGGCGACGCTCCTGCCGTCGCGCGCGCCCTCCAGCACATAGTCGGTGATCAGGGCCACAGCCTCGGGATAGTTCAACCTTACGCCGCGCTCGAGGCGTCGCGCCGCAACCATCGCCGCAACCGCGACGAGCAGTTTGTCCTTTTCGCGCGGGGTCAGGTTCATGCCCAATCCTTAAGCATCAAACATGCCACGTCGTCAGTCCCACAGGCGCGGCAGACGCGGCGGCAATCCCATCGCGGCCGCGCGCAAATGGCAAGCGAGATCGGCATAGGCGCGGCGCAACGGCAGCGGCTCGGCGGCGAGCCAGCGCGCGACGAGCATTCCGTTGACCGCCGTTACCCCGCCGCGCAGCCGGTCGCCGACCGATCGCTGCTGCACAGCACGAGCGCCGTCGACAAGCCGCCCGGCATCGCCGCCCGGCGGCGTCAGCAGCAATGTCGCGTACGCCGCAGCGGCGCCGAAGCAGGCGGGGTCGGCGATGATCGCGGCGATATCGCCGTCGAGATGCAGCGCATCGCCCCAGACGAGCGCGCCGCCCTGCCACACCTCCCAATGTTCGTGCAACAGGCCGCGGGTGAAGCCTTCGCCGCGGGCGCGCCGGCCGAACACGACGATCCCGCCGCCGAGGAACCCGGCATCGGGTTTCAGCGCCAGCCTGGTATGCCGGCGCAATCGGGCGCCGTCGAAGAGGATCGTCTCGGGCGGCAAAAGTTCCAGCCAGGCCCCGCTCTCGACCGAGAGGGATTGCTCGATCCGCGTCGTCGCGCCCGTCGAGCGGTAGATCTTTTCCGCCGCCGAGGCCATGACATGAGCGGCGGCGCCCGGTTCGAGCCGCACCGTGATCGACAGATGGTCGCCGGCCACCAGCCCGCCCGAGGTTGTAACGATGACGGCGACGGGCGGCTCATCCGGTTCGGCGGACGGAAACAGCACCCGCAGCGGATCATGCTGGTAGAGGTGCGCGAGACGGGTCGCACCCTCTCGCACGGCAAAGCCGATCTCGGCGACGCCGCGAACTGCCCCACCGCCCCCTTTTCCGCCGCCTGCGGTTGGAGACGGTTCCTTGTTTTGAACGGCCTCTAGCGTGTCCAACCCTATCTTGCGTACACCGAAGGCCAAGAGGCCTCAGGTCCGATTTCGACGATTTTGGTGATCATCAAATCCGAAATCTCGATGACAGCGTAAAGTTCACGCGCACAACGCATGCAATAGGCGTAGCAACACTCAAGAACCGTTCCCGCTAATACACCACCCGGTTCCCCGCCGATTTTCCAATCGCCGAAGTCTTTGTGCGCTGGGTCCCACCAACGCAGCTTCTCGCCAAGCCGATAGGTCCGGTTACAGAACCGTCCGCGGGCGTCGCCCTCAAACGCCGCCGCCACATGTAGCTGGGCGCGAATGCTCGCTCGCTCGCGACAGACGGGACAGACCGCGTCGAAGCGGACCCAATTGAATGCCGCCACGTTGCCTCAATACCCCAGCGCCAGGCCGTCCTTGCGCGGATCGGAGCCGCCGATCAGGACGCCGCGCTGATGGTCCATCCAGATCGCCTGGCAGCCGCCGAGCGCCACGTTTGCGACCTCGATGTCATGGCCGCGGCGGGCGAGGTCGGCGACGATCGGCTCGGGCACGGCCCGCTCGGCCCGCAACTTGCCGCGAAAGGCGAAGGTGCGCGGGGCTTCGGCTGCCTGCTGCGGGCTGAAGCCGCGGTCGATCATGCGGTGGACGAAATGCGCGTGACCGACCGCCTGGTACTGCCCGCCCATGACGCCGAACGGCATGACGGCGCGCCCGTCCTTGGCCAGCATCGCCGGGATGATCGTGTGAAACGGCCGCTTGCGCGGAGCAATGGCGTTCGGGTGACCCGGGGTGGTGCGAAACCCGCAGCCGCGGTTCTGCAGGATGACGCCGCTTTCCGGCGCGACGATGCCGCTGCCGAAATTCGAGAACAGCGAATTGATGAACGAGCACGCGTTGCCGTCGCGATCGACCGTGCACAGGTAGACCGTGTCGGATTGCAATGTGCCGCCGTGCCATTCGTTGCCGGGCAATACGGCGTCGAGGCGGATCTGCCGGCGCGCGCGCTCGGCCCAGGCATCCGACAGAAAGCCCGCAACATCGACATCCGCCTGCGCCGGATCGGCGAAAAAGTCGTCGCGCACCCGGTAGGCGGCCTTGGTCGCCTCGGCGAGCAGGTGCACCCGGTCGGCTTCGCTGAGGCTGTCGTCGCCGAGGGCGAAGCCTTCGAGCTGGCGCAGGATCATCAATGCCGCCAGGCCCTGGCCGTTCGGCGGGCATTCATAGACCTCGTAGCCGCGATAGGAGGCGTGGATCGGCTCGACCCATTCCGAGCGTTGGGCGGCGAAATCCTCTTCTTCGTGCAGGCCGCCGAGCGCCTTCAGGCGGGCGACGATCTCGCGCGCGACGGCGCCTTCGTAGAAGGCTTCGCGGCCCTCGCGGCCGACCCGCCGCAAGGTCCGGGCGAGCGGCGGATTGCGCATCGTGTCGCCGGCTTCCGGCGCCTTCCCGTCCTTGAGGAACAGCGAAGCGGTCACCGGGTCGGTGAGTTTCCATTGCATCCGCTGCCAATCGGCGGCGACGCGCTCGTTGACGATGTAGCCATCCTCCGCCGCTTGCGCCGCCGGTTCGAGCAGTTCCGCCAAGGGCCGGCTGCCGTATTCGCGATTGAGCACGCACCAGGCGTCGACCGCGCCGGGGATCGTCACGGCGTGCGGCGTCTGCGTCTCGATGTCGTGGATCTGCCGTTCGGCATACCACGCCGCCGTCGCCTTGGCGGGAGCACGGCCGGAGCCGTTGAGCGCGACCGGCGGCGCGCCCTTTTTCGAATAGAGCACAAAGCAGTCGCCGCCGATGCCGGTGCTCTCCGGCTCGACGACGCATTGCATCGCAACGGCGGCGATCGCCGCGTCCATCGCATTGCCGCCGGCGCGCAATACGTCGAGGCCGGCCAGCGTCGCCCGCGGCTGCGACGTGGCGACCATGCCGTTTGCCGCCATCGCTGCCGAGCGGCCGGAAAAGTTGAAATCGCGCATCGTGCTCCTCACACCAGACCCCTCCGCCGGCGCGAGGCTGACGGCCGGAACGCACAATTCCTGCACGGTGCAACCAGTCCGGTCAATTCGCCAGCGAAATGGAAAAAACGATCGTCTGTGCGGCCTGCTGATCTGGATCAACGCGCAAACCAGATTACCTCGTATCGTTGTCGCGGTTTGAAACCGAGGAGAATTTCGATGTTGGTAACGCGTCGCGGTCTTTTTCAAAGCGCAGCCGCCGTTGTCGGCGGGGTCGGTCTGGCCGGGCTGAGGGCCACCGAAGCACAGGCCAAGGTGAAGCAGAACCTGGTCGCTTATCAGGATTCGCCGAAGGATGGTCACGATTGCAAAGGCTGCAAATTGTTCGAGCCGCCCAACGCCTGCAAATCGGTCGAGGGCACCATCAGCCCCAACGGCTGGTGCAAATTGTGGATCAAGGCTTGAGGCTTGAGCGAATAGAGCGGCCTTGAGGTCGGACGGCGCGGGTCGGCTCAGCCGCCCGTCGCCGCGTCGCGCAGACGTGCGCCTGTTGCGGTTCTGCAACAACACAACGGCGAATCGCTCGTCGAGGATGGCATCCCCACCCAACCGATAGTTGATCCTGGCCTTATCAAGCATTAGCAGAGCAG
>DATLTH010000497.1:0-5466 GCA_035533695.1 Allostellaceae bacterium
CGGCTCGGGGACCCGCGAGGAGCGCGACCGGCTGCTCGCCGCGGCGGAGATCGTTATCGGCGGCTGGCCGTTTCCCCGCGATCTGCGCAGCCGGGCGCCGCTTCTCAAATGGTTTCACCAGCGCCAGGCCGGCGCCAGCAACCTGTTCACCAGCGATTTGTGGGGCAGCGAAATCGTCGTGACGACCTCGCGCGGCGTCGCCAACCCCTTGCCGATCGCCGAGTACGCAATCACCGGGATCCTGCATTTTGCGATGGGCCTCCACCACGCGGCATTCGACCGCCAGGCAGGCGCCTTCGACCACCGCGCCTACCGGCCGCTATTGGTGCAGGGCAAGACGCTGTGCGTCGTCGGCGCCGGCGGGATCGGGCGCGAGGTCGGAAGGCTCGGCGCGGCGCTCGGCATGCGGGTCGTCGGCACGCGGCGGCACGCGGCGACCGGCGGGGAACTGCCGCCGGGTTTCAGCGAAATCGGCGGCGCCGACGATCTCGACCGCCTGCTGCCGCAAGCCGATTTTGTCGCGATCTGCTGCCAGTGGACGCCGGAGACGACCGGGCTGTTCAACCATGCCCGCTTCGCGGCGATGAAGCCGGGCGCCGTGCTGGTCAATGTCGCGCGCGGCGAGATCATCGACGAAGACGCGCTGGCCGAGGCTTTGCGGCAGGATCGGCTGCGCGGCGTCGCGCTCGATGTCTATCAGGGCGAGTTCGAGCACCCGCCGCCGGCGCGCCTGTGGCAGGACCCGCGAGTGCTGCTCACCCCGCACATTTCGGGAGGCAGCGACGCCAGCATCCACGGCGGGATCGACCTGTTCTGCGACAACCTGCGCGCCTATCTCGACGGCCTGCCGCTCAAGAACGTCATCGACTGGCAACGGGGATATTGACGGCGCGCGCGCGATGGCGCCGCATATGCTCCACAACCATGCCGAGGGAGGAGCGCGCGATGGAAAAGCGGTTTGGCGTCGTTTCCGCGGACGGGCATTGCCGGCTGATGCACCTGCCGTTCGATTTGTGGACGAAGCGCCTGCCGAGGCGGTTCCAGGATGACGGGCCAAGGGTGGTGACAAACGCTGAAGGTGTTCGCCAGTGGGTCGTCGAGGGGCACGCGTGGAGCGGCGTCGGCTGGGCCGGCACCGGCCGCGGCGGCGTCAACTGCTACGCCCGCAACGGCGTCGAGGAGGAAGCCGGACCCGGCATCTTCCGCGCCGCCAGTGCAAAGCACCGCTGCGAGGACATGGACCGCGACGGCGTCGATGCCGAGCTCGTCAATGGCCCCTACGAGCAGCTGTCGCAGATCAAGAACCCCGATTTGCGCGCCGCCTGTGTGCGCGCGGTCAACGACTGGGCACGCGAGCTGTACGACGAGTCGGGCGGCCGCTTCATCATGCTCTTGCCGCTGCCGTGCATGACGCCCGAGGAGGCGACGGCCGAGTTGCTGCGCGTCGCCAAGTTCGGAATGCCGACCGGTATCATCTTCGACTGGACCTTCGCGCCCGAGCCGGTCCTCCACCAGCAGTGGGAACCGGTATGGGCGGCGGCCGCCGAGACCGGGATGCCGGTCAATTTCCACGCGTTCCCGGCCGGCGGCTCGCGCCAGATCGGGGTCGGGGTCACCGGCGTCGAACCGCGCAATCAGGCGTTGATGCGCGTCATCAATTTCCCGATCGGCGCGATGGCCGAACTGGTCACCGCCGTCGTCTTCTCCGGCATCTGCGACCGCCATCCCGGGATTCACTTCGTGATCGAGGAGGCCGGGGTCGGCTGGGTTCCGTTCGTCTTCTGGCGCTGCGACCGCGAATACGATTTCGGCGGGCCGGAAACACGTGTTTTCAAGCCCGACATCCCGTTGAAGAGGATGCCGAGCGAGATCCTGAAGGAGCACGTCTTTTTCACCTTCGAGGTCGAGGAAGAGGGCGGCTTTCGCCGGGTGCCCGAGGTGGGCTATCAGAACTTCCTGTGGGCCAGCGATTTTCCCGGCATGGACAGCCCGTGGCCGCACTCGAAAGCGATGGGCCACGCGCCGGCCGAGGCGGCATTGGGGAAGGATGCGCTGAACCGCCTGGTCTTCGAGAACGCCGTCGAGCTGTACAAGATACCGGTTACCTAGCGGCGCCCGCCGCCGATGCCCCTCCAAACCGCCTTGCATCACGAAAGGACACCGCCATGCCGAGCTTTGACCATCACGGCGCGCACATCTATTACGAGGAGTTCGGCCACGGCTTTCCGATCCTGACCTTCGCGCCAGCCGGATTGCGCTCGGTGATCGCGGTGTGGGGCCAGGCTTCCGCGCCGATCAACCCGACGACCGAGTGGGCCGCCGACTACCGCGTCATCGCGATGGATCAGCGCAACGCCGGCGGCCACTCGCATGCCCCGATCACCGCACGGGACGGCTGGGACTCGTTCACCGCCGATCATATCGCGCTGCTCGACCATTTGCGCATCGACCGCTGCCATCTGTACGGGCAGTGCATCGGCGGCTCGTTCATCATCAACATGCTGAAGCATCATCCCGAGCGCGTCGCCTCGGCCGTGCTGGCGCAGCCGATCGGCCGCGTCGGGCCATTGGCTCCCGGCCGCAACGCGAATTTCGCGGGCTGGGCCGACACGCTCAAGGATCACCCCGAGGCCACCCCGGCGGTGATCGACGCCTTCTACCAGAACCTCTACGCGGCGGGGTTCGTTTACTGCGCCGACCGCGAATTCGCGCGGACGATCAAGGCGCCGTGCCTGGTCTTGGCCGGCAACGACGACGCGCACCCCCGGCCGATTTCCGACGAATTGTCGAAATTACTGCCGAACTGCGAGTACATCCTCGAGTGGAAGGCCGGCGCGGCGCTCGACGCGGCGCGCGCCCGGGTCAAGGCGTTCCTGGCAAAACACACACCGCCGCGGATGTAGCTTCAGCCCTGCGGTGCGGGGATCGCGGCGCGCGCGAGCACGTCGGCGCGCTCGTTTTCCGGATGACCGGCATGGCCCCGCACCCAGTGCCATTCGATGTCGTGCGGCTCGGCGGCGGCTTCGAGCCGCTGCCACAGATCGATATTCTTGACCGGCTTTTTGTCGGCCGTCCTCCAGCCGCGCGCCTTCCACGCCGGCAGCCAGCGGGAGATGCCGTCGCGCAGATATTGGCTGTCGGTGTAGAGGCGCACCCGGCACGGCCGCTTCAAGGCTTCGAGGCTGGCAATCGCCGCCATCAACTCCATCCGGTTGTTGGTGGTCGCCGCCTCGCCGCCCGACAATTCCCGCTCGACCGCCCCACGGATCAAGTCCGTGGGCTGACGGCCCACGTAGCGCAACACCGCCCCCCAACCGCCCGGCCCGGGATTGCCGCTGCACGCGCCGTCGGTAAAGATCTCCACCTCAGCCATCGATGCCATAGGCGGCCGGCCCCTCGATGCCGCGGTGAAAACGCAGCTTCCTGAGATATTCGATCGGGTCCTTGGGACGCACCAGGGCGCCCGCGCTCCGGTTCAGCCAGTCATAAAGCCGGGTCAACAAAAAGCGCAATGCACTGCCGCGCGCCAAGAGCGGCAATGCCGCCAACTCCGCCGCGCTCAGCGGCCGCACCTCGCGGTAATGGTGCACGAGGAGGCGCGCCTTCGTTACGTTGAAGCTCAAATCCGGCTCGAAGCACCAGGCGTTGAGGCAGATCGCGAGGTCGTAGGCCAAAAAATCGGTGCAGGCGAAATAGAAGTCTATGAGGCCCGACAACGCGTGGTCGCGAAAAAACACATTGTCGGGGAACAGATCGGCATGGATGACCCCGGTCGGCAATTGCCGCGGCCACGCCGCTTCGAGCAGGCCAAGCTCTTCGCGAATCTCGTCGGCGAGGCCGGGCTGGACCTGATCGGCATGCGCCCGACAGCCCTCGTAGAGCCGGCGCCAGCCGGCCGGCCCGAGATCGTTCGGCCGCACCATCGTGAACGATTCGCCGGCAAAGTGCAGCCGCGCCAGGGCCCCGCCCAGCGCGGCGCAGTGCACGGGATCGATGCGGCGCGGCCACATGCCATTGAGAAACGTCACGATCGCCGCCGGCCGGCCGCACAATTCGCGCGAGGCTTCGCCGTCCCTCCCCCGCACCGGGGTCGGACAGGCGACGCCGTGATGCGCCAGATGGTCCATGAGCGCGATGAAAAACGGCAGGTCGGCCCGCGTCACCCGCTTTTCATAGAGGGTCAGGATGAAATTGCCGCGTTCGGTGGTCAGCTGAAAATTGGAGTTCTCGACCCCTTCGGCGATGCCCTTGCACGACAGCACCTCGCCGATGTCGTAGAGCGCGATGAACGCGCGCAAATCATCATCGCCGATCTCGGTATAGACCGCCATGCGCCAGTATTGTCCTTCCCGCGCGCCCGCCCGCCGCATCAAGCCGGCTTGTGCCGTGGGCGGCGCTCGCCTACAGTCGCGCCCGCCCGGTCGCGCGGGACAGTAGCAAGGGCGACGAAGGGGAGAAACATGGAAGCACCGATCCCGGCGCAAAAGGCGCCCTACAAGGTCGCGGTCGAGCAGGGCCAGCGCTACGTCTGGTGCGCCTGCGGCCGCAGCAGCAAGCAGCCGTTCTGCGACGGCGCCCACAAGGCCGTCGGCCTCGCCCCGATCGCGTTTGTCGCCGAGAAGACCGGGGACGTTTATCTGTGCGGCTGCAAGGCGAGCGACAAAAAGCCGTTCTGCGACGGCACGCACAAGAACGTCTGAGCGCCAGGTCCCAGTTGCGATCAGGATCGAGCCGCCGCCAGCCGCGCCCGGCGGCGTGGAGCGGGATTGCGCTGCTCTGTGCCGCCTCGCTGGCCGGGTGCGGCACGGTCGAATCGCTCAATCCCTTTGCGTCCGCGTCAAATGCGCCGCCGCCGCCCGCCGCCTGCCCGCTTGCGGTGATTTTGCAGCCGCTGAAGCAGACGGCGGTATTTGCGCCGGGGGCCGAGCACCAGCCGTTGGGCGTCGCGTTCTACGGCATCCTCGATGAGGTCCGCAGCAGATGCGAGCGGGAGGGCGACACGGTGCGCGCCTCGCTCGACATCGATGTCATCGGCGAACGCGGCCCGTCGGCCCGCGGCGGGACCGGCGTCGACCTGCAGTATTTTGTCGCGGTGACCGGGCCGAACCAGACCATCCTCAGCAAGCGCTCCTTCCCGGTCCACGTCGCAATCCCGGCCAATGTCAAGCGCGCCGGGATCACCGATCATATCGTCGAGACGATCCCGCTGGCCGGCCAACGCCCGGGCGACCTCAGCCTTGTTCTCGGCTTTCAGCAAAGCCCCGAGGTCGTCGACTTCTACCGCCATTTCCGCGGACGGTAACACCCCGCACCGTAACAACTGGCTTCGGCCTCCCGGCGGTGCTACACAGGGGGCTGCCGTATGCACGCCCGCAGGAGAGGCCGCGCCGTGGTTTGAGGCCATGGGCGCGGCGCCGAAGGAGCAACCGCCCCGGAAACTCTCAGGCAAAAGGACTGCGGGGGGAA
>DATLTH010000498.1:0-2949 GCA_035533695.1 Allostellaceae bacterium
CCGCTGACGAGCCCGGCCGCAGCGCTGGCCGGCCCTTCGGCGAAGGCGACGATATGATCGCCGGCGAGGGTCGCCGCGCCATCGCCGCTCGCGGCCGCGCCCCGTCGCAGCGCGAGAACGGCAAGCGCATCCCGGTCCTGCCCCAATCGTTGCGCGAGATCGAGCAGGTTGATGTCGAACCACGACGCACCATCGAGCAGCAGAAATTCCGCGTCCAGCCGATCGCGGGCCTGCCACACCGAACTGCCGCTGCCGGGCGCCGCCGACCAGGCCGCAATCTCGATGTCGAGGCCGAAGCGCGCCCTGAGCGGCGTCGCCGCGACATAGGCGGCCATCCGTTCCGCCGCGAGCCCGGCGAGCAGCAGGATTCGCCGGATGCCGTGGCGACCGAGTTCAAACAGCAGCAGATCAAGCAACGACCCGTCGCCAACCGCGATCAGCGGGGTCGGCAGGTCGGCGGTCGGCAGGTCGGCGGTCGGCATGCCGAATCGGGTGGCCTGCGGGCCGCAAAGGATGACTGCTTGGCGGATCATCGTGCCACTCTTCGCTTCGGCACCCGCCTGTCAAGCAAGGAGCGAGCGCCACGGCACCTCCCACGGCACCTCCCACGGCACCTCCCACGGCACCTCGGTGCGAAAATGATCGGCGATTTTCATGGACAGCCCGCCAGCGGGCGATACGCTCTCCCCCATGCGCAGCTTCGGCGACATGATCGACCGGCCGCGGCCGATGACACAGGCTGCCGCGATGGCCGCTCTGTTCCCCGAGTTCCGGGACGGGGCCTTCGCCGAGGGGCTGCTGCGCGCCCCGCCGTTCGGGCGCAGGCCGTCGCCCTGTCTCAGCGCGCTGGTGCGGGAGCTTCCGGGGACCGGCAGCGTCCTTGAGGATCGCGCCTGGGAAGCCCCGGCGTTGCTGGCACGGGCCGCGACGGCGCGCCGGGCGCTCGTGGCGGCGCGCGTCGGCGGCCATTGGTGGCACGCCGGGGAGCCGCGCGAAATGCCGCCGGGCACCGGCCTTGCGTTTGTCGCTGTCGCGGATGCCGATGGCGATATGCCGCCGGATCCGTTGGTGGCGGCGGCGATGCTCCATCGGGCGTTGGCCGAAAACCCGGCCGGCCGGGTCGTCGTGTTGATGCCGGAGGCGATCGGGCGCCCGTTGCGGACAACCGTCGAGGCCGCCGTGCGGCATGGTGCCGCGGTCGTCGGGCGGCCGGTCGACCCCTGGATTGTGCTCGACCGCGCCGCGCGGATCTACAGCGCCGGGGGTGAATTGGGCTTTCTCGGTCTCGTCGCCGGGATCCCGGTCACCGCGTTCGGCAATGGCTGCTACACCGGCTGGGGCGCCACCGAGGACGCGCCGGGCGTAAGGCAGCATGCCGGCCGACGCACCGAGAACGAGATTTTCGCCGGCGTCTGCCTGGTGGCGACGCGCTATCGCGATCCGTTCCGCAATGTCGCGACGAGCTTCGAAGACGCGCTCGCCATCCTTGCCGACTGGCGCAGAGTGGACGAGGCCAACCGCGGCATTGCGGTATGCGTCGGCATGTCGTTCTGGAAGCGCCGGCGCATCGCCGACTTCGTGCGCTCGTCGGCCGGCGTTCCGGTGTTCCGCCGCAGCGTTGCAGGTGCGCTGGCCGCCGCGCGCAGCGGGCCGCAAGCGCCGCGCGCGATCGCCGGCTGGGCCTCGCGCCTGCCGAGCGGCCTCGCCGAGGCGGCATCCCGACAGCGCATTCCGCTGATCCGGGTCGAGGACGGATTTATCCGCTCGGTCGGCCTCGGCTCCGATTTCCTGCCGCCGGCCTCGCTCGTCTACGATTCGCGCGGGATGTATTTCGACCCGCACGGCCCGAGCGATCTCGAGATGCTGCTGCGCGAGGCGGAGTTCGGCCCGGCGCTGGTGGCGCGGGCGGCGCACCTCACGGCGCAGCTGGTGGCGCGCGGCATCACCAAATACAACCTCGTCGGCAGCGGCCGGCGCCTCGACATGCCGTCCGGCCGGCGCCTTATCCTGGTGCCGGGTCAGGTCGAGGACGATCTGTCGATCCGCCTCGGCGGCGGCACGATCCGCACCAACATCGAGCTGTTGGCCGAGGTCCGCGCGGCGAACCCCGAGGCCTTCATCCTCTACAAGCCGCACCCCGATGTCGTTGCCGGACACCGCGCCGGCGCGGTCCCGGAAGCGAAGGTGCGGCAGTTCGCCGACGTCATCGTTCGCGACGTCGCCACCGCGGCGCTGCTCTCGCGGGTTGACGAGCTGCACACGATGACCTCGCTCGCCGGCTTCGAGGCGCTGCTGCGGCAGCGGCGCGTCGCCGTTTACGGGCGGCCGTTTTACGCCGGCTGGGGGTTGACCGTCGACCGGCTGCCGTTCGATCGTGGCCGGCAGTTGACGCTCGCGGAGCTGGTGGCCGGCACGTTGATCCTCTATCCGCGCTACCTCGATCCGCTGACCCGACTGCCTTGCGGACCCGAGGTGATCATCGAACGCCTCGACGACCCCGAATTGTGGCGGCCGGGGCCGCTGGTGCTGGCGCGGCGATGGCAGGGCGCGCTCGCACGGCGGCTCGGCGAGGTTCGCGCAAGGTTGTCCAGCATCGGCTCATCGCCGGCGAGCGGGCTCGGCGAGAGGCCGCGTCCCTGATGCGAGCGCCGTATCGGGTGGTGGCGATTACCGGGGCATCGAGCGGGTTGGGTGCCGCGCTCGCGCTGTCCTATGCCGGGCCGCAGACCGTGCTCGGGCTGATCGCCCGCAACCGCGAGCGCCTCGCCGCGACGGCCGCTGCCTGCCGCGCGGCCGGGGCAAGCGTCGACAGCGCCTCGATTGATGTCGCGGACCGCGCCGCCGTTGCGTCGTGGCTCGAAGAATTCGACCGCGCTCACCCGGTCGAGTTGCTGATCGCCAATGCCGGCACCTCGGCCGGGCCGGACCCGAGGAGCCCCGGTGAGCCGG
>DATLTH010000499.1:0-4302 GCA_035533695.1 Allostellaceae bacterium
TTGGTCGGCATGGCGTCCTCCTGAAGCGAGTTTATCCGACCAGCACCGCCTTGCCGATGACCTTGCGGTCGATCACCACCTGGATCGCTTCGCCCGCGCGCTCCAGCGGGAAGCGGTGCGAGATGCGCGGGCGCAACTTGCCCTGCCCGGCCAGTTCGACCAGCTTTCGCATATTCTCGCGCCCCTGTTCGGGGTTGTGCTCGGTGACCCCGCCGAGGCGGACGCCGATCACCTCCAGGCATTTGATCAAGAGGTAGTTGGTGCGCGGCGTCGCCGGCCCGCCGCCGAGAAAGCCGAGCACGAGGAGCCGCCCGCCGAACGCCATGGCGCGCAGCGACTCGTCGGTGACATTGGCGCCGATCGGGTCGTAGACGATGTCGACCCCGTCATGCGCGCCGGTCAATTCCTTGACCTTGTCGCGAAAGCCCTCGCGGTAGTCGATCGCGTAGTCGGCGCCCTCCTCGATGCAGGCCCGACGCTTCTCGTCGGTGCTGGCGGTGGCGATCACCTTGGCGCCGAACAGTTTGGCCACCTGGATCGCGGCGATGCCGATGCCGCCGGCGGCGCCGTGGATCAGGACCCAATCCTCCGCCTTCAGGCGGCCGCGCTGCAACAGGGCGTGGTAGGCCGTCATGTAGGCGCCGCTGAACACCGCCGCCGCCTCGATGCTCATCCCGTCGGGGACCGGATAACAATCCACGGCCCGCGCGTTGCCGAGCTGGGCATAGGCGCCGAGCCGGTGGCGGCTCATGACGCGGTCGCCGGGCTTGAAGCGGGTCACCCCCTCGCCCACCGCGACGATTTCGCCCGCTCCTTCGTTGCCGGGAATGAACGGCGGCTCCGGCCGGAACTGGTATTTGCCGGCGAGCATCAGGACATCGACATACTGCACGCCGCGCGCCTCGATGCGCACCTGCACTTCGCCCGGGCCGGGCATCGGCGGATCGGGCACCTCGCGTAACGCCAGGACCTCGGGTCCGCCAAACGCCTCGCAGACAACCGCTTTCATGCGCTCTCCCAGGTTGGGTCCAAAAATCCTATCGCGCCGCCATAAGGAGGTGCAACCGGATGACCCGCTATAGCACGACCCGCACCCAGTCGCCGTCGGCAACGAGGCGGGCACCGAGGGTGGCGCTCTTCGCGGCGAGCCGATCGAAGGTCATGCCCTCGGCAGCGAGCGCGCAGGCCACGGTCTCGTTCGCCGCATTGTGGCGCACGAAACGAAAGCGAGCCCCGGCAATCCCGCCCGGCCCGGTCTCGGCCTGCGCCATCATGCCGATCCAGTCGCCGTGGCGGCGGCCGCCATGGCCGGTGTGGAACGAGAAGCTGCCGAGCCCGTAGAAGATCGGTTTCCGCTGGTAGACCTCGACCGGCAACGAATAGTGCGGCCCGTGCCCGATCACGATGTCGGCGCCGGCCTCGATCGCGGCGTGGGCGATCTCGCTCATGTAGTCGAGCACCTCTTCGCCGAGCCCCCAATGGCACGAGGCGACGACGATATCGGCCTCTTTGCGCAACCCGGCGATGTCGTCGGCGAAGGAAGCGAGATAGGCGCGGTCGGCCCAGGTCACGACGGTCGGCGGCACACCGGGCCGGTTCATCGGCGGGATCTCGGGGCGGATCTTGTGTGCCGGCACCTGATAGGCGGTGTGGCCGCGAATGACCGCGATGCCGCCGCCGCGCTCGCTCGCCTCGTGGTTGGTCGGCCAGTAGACCGAGCTGCGCTGGACAATGCCGATGCGCGCCCCATCCGCCTTCGCGATCGCCGGCGCGGAGGCCGCGGCGAGATTGTCACCGGCCCCGGTGTGGGCGATGCCGAGCCGGTCGAGCCGCTCGATCGAGCCGAAGATCGCGGCATTGCCGTAGTTGACGTTGTTGGCCAGCCCGACTGCGGCGATGCCGCCGAGCCGCAAGGCTTCGCCGGCGATATCGGGGTTGGCGAAGAAACCCTCCTGCTCGACCGTGTAGCCGGCCGGCGGCGTGTAGAGCAGGCATTCGAGATTGGCGAAAACGAGAGCGGCGGCGCGCAATTCGTCGCCGACCCGGGCGAACGGCACGCGCGGGTCGGCGACGTTCATCAGGTTCACATCGCCGACGAGGATCATCGAGGGCATCGCTGGTTCTCCTCAGCCCGGGGCGGCGCCCTGGATGTTGACGCGGACCATGTACACGGACTGGCTGCCGCACATGAACAGGTAATCGCGCTTCGGCCCAGCGAAGCACAAATTGGCGCAAACTTCGGGAAGGCGGATGCGCCCGCTCAGCTTACCCGCCGGGTTCCATACCGTCACCCCGGAATGCAGCGTCAATCGGGGTTTCGCGCAACGCGGTCCTCGCGGAGCAAGAGGCAGCACGGCTGACCCGCGCGGTTCGGGTGTTTCCCTTGGGCGCCGCTTCCGTTTTAATCAGCCGGGCAACATCGCGAGGGTGGAGCGCCGATGATCGACAAATTCGTCCGCTCGGTGGCCGAGGCACTGGACGGCATCAAGGACGGCTCGACCGTGCTGATCGCCGGCTTTGCCCAGGTCGGCGAACCCCGGGCCCTGATCGACGGCCTCATAGAGCAGGGCGCGAAAGACCTCGTCGTCGTGCACAACACCGCCGGGCGCGGCCGCGAAGGGGTGGCGCGGCTGATCGGCGAAGGGCGGGTGCGCAAGATCCTGTGCAGCTTTGCCAGGAGCCGCGGCTCGGTCATCTTCGAGGAGGTGTTCGCGCGCGGCGAGATCGAATTGGAAATTCTCGGCCAGGGCACAATGGCCGAGCGCATCCGCGCCGGCGCCGCCGGCATCCCGGCCTTCTACACCGCGACCGGCGCCGGCACGAAGCTCGCAGAGGGCAAGGAGGCGCGAATCTTCGACGGGCGCGAATACATCCTCGAACATGCGATTTACGGCGACGTGGCGTTGGTCGAAGCGTGGCGCGCCGACCGCTGGGGCAACCTCGTCTATCGCGACGCCGGGCGGAACTTCAATCCGGTCATGGCCGCCGCCGCCAAATTGACCATCGCGCAGACCCAGCACGTCGCCGAACTCGGCGAACTGTCGCCGGAGGAGATCGCTACACCCGGCATCTACGTCAACCGGCTCGTCCACATCGACGCCGGCGATCCACCGCTGAAGACCGGGTGATGCTTCCCACTCGTGTTCCCGGCGAAGGCCGGGACCCATCGGTCCGCCGCTCGTGCGATCCGCCAGATGGACCCCGGCCTACGTCGGGGGCCAAAGGATGTGTACCGGGGATTGAGCTCAGGAGAAACGAATGGCTGAGGCAGTGAAGTGGCAGCCGCTCGCGCGCGACGCGCTGGCCGCACGGGTGGCGCAGGACATCCCGGAGGGGTGGTCGGTCAATCTCGGGATCGGCATCCCGACCCTGGTCGGCAATTACGTGCCGCCCGAGCGCGAGGTAGTGTTCCACTCCGAAAACGGCATCCTCGGCATGGGGCCGGCGCCGGCATCGGACAAGATCAACCGCTGGCTGGTCAACGCCAGCAGCCAGTATGTGACCTTGGTGCCGGGCGCCAGCTACATGAGCCATTCCGACAGCTTCGCCCTGGTGCGCGGCGGCCACCTCGATCTGTGCGTGCTCGGCGCCTTCCAGGTCGCGGAGAACGGCGACCTCGCCAACTGGGCGCGCTCCGAGGACGACAACGCGCCGGCGATCGGCGGCGCGATGGACCTCGCCGCCGGCGCCAAGCGCATCTGGATCGTCATGGAGCACACGACCCGCAACGGCGAGCCGCGCCTCCTCAAGCGTTGCACCTACCCGCTGACCGCCGCCGGCTGCGTCAAACGCGTCTACACCGAACTCGCGGTCCTCGACGTGACCGAGCGCGGCTTCGCCGTCATCGACATGGTGCCGGGGATGACGATCGAGGCGTTGCAGGAGCGCACCGAAGGGAAACTGCATCGATAGCGACGTCGTTGCGAGCCGCCCGCAGGGCGGCGAAGCAATGACGCAGAGGGACGAGAGATGAACTTCGACGCGGAATACGATTTCGTCATCGTCGGGGCCGGCTCGGCCGGGTGCGTCCTGGCGAACCGGCTGTCGGCCGATCCGGCGACGCGGGTGCTGGTGATCGAGGCGGGGGGCAGGGACAGAAACCCGTGGATCCACATTCCGGCCGGGTTCTACCGCAACATCTACAATGCCGGCATCACCTGGCAGTTCGAGACGGAGCCGGTGCCGGGGCTCGACGGCCGGCGCATCTCGTGGCCGCGCGGCAAGGTGTTGCGCGGCTCCAGCGCAATCAACGGGCTGATTTATATCCGCGGCCAGCGCCAGGATTTCGACTACTGGCGCCAG
>DATLTH010000500.1:0-2306 GCA_035533695.1 Allostellaceae bacterium
AGCGGGTCGCCTCGTTCGGGTCGAGCACTTCGCGCGCGTCGGCGTAAAGCGACGGGCTGTCGAGCGTGGTGGCCAGCAGCATTCCGTTGCGGTCGACGATGTTGGCGCGCACCGGCGGCGGCAGCAGCGGCCTGGCGACCCGCCCGATGCGCGGCTCGGCGGCAGCGCCGGGGATCAGCGCGACGTCGACCAGCCGGGCGGCGATCACCAGAAACACGCCGACGAACAGCGCGGCGGCAACCAGAAGCCGGGTGCGACAGGTCTCGATCCGCAGGTGCGCCTGGGTGTCGGTGACGATCGGGGCGCAGGGCGGCGGCTTGAAGTGCCGTGGCCGGCACGGGTTTTCGTCCTGACGCTGGATCGACAGCATCAGTTTCCCCCGGCGATCTGCGCAAACAGCTGGTCGAGGGTCCCCGTCGCCCGGGTCGCCGTCGTCCGCATCGGCGTTCGCGTCTGTGGCGCCGTGTAGGGGGCAGTCACCAGCGCCGCCGGGGTGACCGGCAGGCCGCTTCCGGGCAGTTTCGGCCCCACCGGTGCCTGCGGCGCCTCGGCGACCATTTCGGCCGGCGGCGCCGCGGGGGCCGGGGCTGGCGCCGGGCGCAGCGGGATCTCGGCGATCGTGGTTTCGAGCTGTTTCGGCTTGATCGGGCCGAGCTGCAGGAATTTCTGGTTCAGCGCAGCCAGCCGCTCCGGCTGGGTCAGATAGTTCCACTCGGCGTCGAGCACGCGGATATCGAGTTGCGCGGCGACGGTCTGCCGCCGCACCTGGGCGAGTTCGCCCTCGACGTTCTGCACCCCGTACTTGACCATGTACATCGCAAAGCCCGAGCCCATCACCAGGATGAGCCAGAACAGCGAACCGAGCCGGCTCATCGCGCGCTTTCCTCGCTCCGGCCGCGCGATCTGGCCCCGGCAGCCCAGGGCGGCGCGGCGGTGCGCTCGGCGGCGCGCAGCCGGGCCGAGCGAGCACGCGGGTTGGCGGCGATCTCGTCGGCGCCCGGTTTCACGGGCCGCCGCGACAACAGCGCGAAGCTCGGCGCCGGGCCGCCGCTTTGCGGCGGGGCGTGGCGCGAGCCGGCGGGCGCGGTGCCGCTTCGCCTTCGCAGAAACTCCTTCACCCGGCCGTCTTCGAGCGAATGGAACGCGACGACGGCGAGCCGGCCGCCGGGCATCAGCACCCGTTCCACCGCTTCGAGCCCACGGTCGAGCTCGCCGAGTTCGTCATTGACCGCGATGCGCAGCGCCTGAAACGTACGCGTCGCCGCGTCGAGCCCCGGCTCGTGCCGGGGGATCGCGGCGCGCACGATCGCGGCCAGTTCGCCGGTGCGGCGGATCGGCTGATGCTGGCGCGCCGTGGTGATCGCGCGGGCGACGCGGCTGGCAAACCGTTCTTCGCCAAGCTCGCGGATGAGTGTCGCCAATTCGGTCTCGGACAGGCGCTCGACGAGGTCGGCGGCGCTTTGTCCGTCGCGCCCCATGCGCATGTCGAGGGGGCCGTCCTGGCGAAACGAGAAGCCGCGCTCGGCGGTGTCGATCTGGTCGGACGAAACCCCGAGGTCGAGCGTCACGCCGGCGATCGGTCCCGGCGCGAAGGGGCCGATCAGCCGGTCTATATCGCCGAACCGGCCCTCGATCAGCGTCAGGCGGCCGGCGTGCTCGGCGGCGAGGCGCTGGCCGCGGCGCACCGCATCGGGGTCGCGGTCGATGCCGAACACGCGGCAGCTCGCGGCGCCCAGCAGCGCGGCGCTGTAGCCGCCGCCGCCAAACGTGCCGTCGACATAGGTCGCGCCGTCGCGCGGGGCGAGCGCCGCCAGCACTTCGTCGAGCAGGACCGGGCGATGGGTCGTGGCCGGTGGATGCGGGGCGCGGCCGAGATCGTCCGGCCGCCCGCCACTCACGACGGCCGCCCGCCGCCGGCTGGCGGCACGACGGGGCGCTGGAGCCTGGAGCGCTCGCGCGATGCTTCGCGGTGCCCGGCAAACAGCGCGGGTTGCCAGACCTGGAACATCGCGCCGCGGCCGACAAATGCGGCTTCGTCGGTGATCTGCGCGAATTCCTTCAGCGTCTCGGGAAGGATGATGCGGCCTTCGCCGTCGATCGACAGCTGGTGCGAATCGGCGAACATCATCGACAAAGCGTCGTATTCGTCAGATAACGGATCGAGCATCGACAGGCGGTTGTGCAGGTCTTCCATATAATCGCTGCCACCTCCGTCGAGGGCGGTGGCTTTCAACGAAGGAAACAGGATGACGACATTGGGATGACGGTGGGTCGCTAGAGTAGAGCGAAAGGTCGCCGGCACTGAA